>PMLB01000296.1 GCA_003158735.1 Myxococcales bacterium
AGAAAAGGCCGAGCAGATCGCCAATGCGATTGGTGTCCCCCACACGCTCCTCATCCGCCTGTCCATCGAGGAGAGTCTTCGGGCGGCAGGGCTGAACTACACGGTCGAGATCAAGCCAGCAGCGTAGTCAATACGCGCGCCCGCCGCGCAGCGGGCTCTCCTTGTGAATGCAGATGCCGCGCAGGAAGACCGGCTTGTCGGCTTTCGCACCATCAAGACGCGCGGCCCAGCGATTCCTGGCTGGTTGGCCAGGCTCGGTGAGAACGTGCACTTGGCCAAGTTCAGGATCCAGATTCTGCCGTGCAGAAGTGTGTTTCCCAGTGCCGCGGCCACATCACACATCCGCTTCCACTCCAGATCCGCGGCGTATGCGTGGCGCAGGAAATGGCGGAAGGCGAGCAGGTCCTTGATGTCGCTCGCTGTCTCGGGAGAAAGCACGGCGGGACGAGTGGTCGTGCCCGTGCTTACCGAAACCAACAGCGCCCGGTGCCAGTCGGCCCCTGTCGGCGTCATCAAATCGAAGACGTGTCCGATCATCTCGAGGGAAGATTCGATGGACGTGTAGTAGTGGTCGAGCGCGACCGCCGCGATGGCAACGCCGCCGCGGTCCGGGCCAGAACCTGTCGCTGTGCCGAGGACGCTGGCTACCTCGGCGCCCCGCCTTTCTGCTGCTGGGCGGTCAGGCCGCCTTCTTGCCCCTGGTCTCCTCAATCAACGCGAGGCTCAGTCTGAGGCCCAGTGGCCGCAGCAATCGGTTGAGGGTCTCCTGCGTCGGGTTGTGGCGCGGATTGATGGCGCGAAGGACATTTGGACTGGCCACGCCGGCCCGCGCCGCGAACTCCTTCACCCCCGCGGCTCGAATGACCTTTCCCAGTGCCTGCTGCAGGGGAATCCCCTCGTGAATAGCGGCGACCAGAAACTCGCGGGCAAACGCCGGATTCTGCAGATCCCGAGCCAGGCCTTCGTTCCAATCCCTACTGCGCTTTGCCATGTTTCATCACCTCCAAAAATTCGGTCCACGATTGTCTGGCGGTCCGGACGTCCTTGGCCTGCGAGCCCTTGTCGCCACCGAAGAGTAGAAGGACCAGTTCCTCCCCGAACCGGCCGAAGTAGATCCGGTAGCCGGGTCCGAAAGCGAGTCGGGCTTCCCACACACCGCCGCCGACCGACTTGTGGTCGCCCAAATTGCCGATCTCGAAGCGCATGACCCTGGCCTGAATGCGCGCCCGCGTCGGAAGATCGAGGGTCTCCAGCCACCGTCGGTAGGGACTCGCACCACCGGCGGTGAGGTACTCTCGAACAACCAGTTTCACCCCACATACATATCATGACTGATATGTATGTGCAACTGCTTCCGAAGAAGAGCGCAGGCTTCGATATGCCAGCCGTCAAACCTTATCATCCTGGTACGCGACCGCGCTGACCGTCTCGTTGGCCACGGACCAGACCGCCACGCTGGCGCGGTTCGTTCAAGGCGATGCGATTGACTGTCGAGCGCATCGGCCCCATCATCTTCGGGCGCCATGCCGGGATTCGAGACTGAACAACAGCTCCGCGCTGCCAAGTCGTCGAGCGACATTGTCTGGGTGGTCCGGGATCTGCTGAGCGACCTCCTCCACGGAAGCACGATCCAGATCTGGATCGCGCGAGTCCTGATCATATCAATCGCCGTTTGGCTGGTCGTTTGGGTGTTCAAGAAGACAATCGAGCTCATCGCGGGAATTGTCGAGTCCTGGAAGAAGGCGGGTCTTCCCGTACCTTGCTTGTCGCCCGAGCAGAAAGAGGTGGTGCAACAGCGCAAGCGGTTCTGCGTTACGGTGGCGAGCGATCTCGATCAGCTCAACAAATCCGAGAACTGGAACGATCAGCAGTTCACCGATCTCGAGGCGGAGGTAGAGGCCGACGGCTGGTATTACGCGAGCCGCTTCGACCGCATCATCCGCAGGCGTTCACACGGGCAGCGGCGCGTTCCATCCCTGATGAAGGCCATTGAGACCAGCGTCGAGCGTCGCCTCCTCTTGGTGGGAGAACCAGGAAGTGGCAAGAGCGTGGCATTGCGCCACCTGGCGCACGAGTTCGCAGAGCGCGGGAAGAAGTCAACCGATCTGGACGCCAAGATCCCACTCTACGTGAACCTCAAGGAGCTCCCACCGCCTCCGGACGCCGGACCCAGCGTCGGCTGGATCAAGAGCTTCGTCATCGAGAACGTCCGGCGAGGCGACGCCGACACCGCCCAGTACGTGCGCGATCACTGGGACCAGCACATGAACCGGGGCCTCTGGTTGTTCCTCTTCGATTCCTTTGACGAGATTCCCGCTGTAATGCACGCGCCCGACGAGAGCGGCGCCATTCAGTCCCACGCTGAGGCGATCCGGCAGTTCCTGGACGGCGCCGGCAACTGTCTCGGCGTCCTGGCCTCGCGCGAGTTCAAGGGACCGCAACATCTGGCCTGGGAAAAGTTCCGCATCTTGGCGCTCACGGATCGCAAACAGGAAGAATTCGTGGGCAACTGGTACCTGCAGCAATCGCGACGTGAGATCGTGGAGCGGCACCTCGCCGCTTCGCCGGGACTCACCTACCGCAACCCGCTCTTCTTGGCCCTGCTCTGTCGCCACGTGAAGGAGCAAGGGCAGCCTCCCCCCAGCGACCACGATCTCCTCTACGGGCACCTGGTGCGACTGGCGGGCAGGGATGCCGAGCGCACCCTCGCACGGTATCGGCTTACACCAGACGACCTGATGAGCGGGGCCACCCAATTGGCGATCCTCTTCGCGCGCGATGCTACTTTGAGCCTCGCCCCGACCTACGACGAAGTCGCAGCAGCGATGTCCCCCGGCGTCTTTTCAGCTGAGCGGATCGGGACGCTGCTCGATGCGCTCGTGGACGTCAAGCTCGGTCGCAGCGACGTCAAGGAGACCCGGCAAGGAGACAGGCGATTTACTTTCGCCCATCGGCGATATCAGGAGGTGCTCTTCGTCCGGCACTTGGCGACCCATGGTGGCGAGATCGAGCCCCGGGAACTTCTCCTCGACCATCGTTGGCGCGAATACGCGGTCGCCCTGCTTCAGACCGAGTCCGCGGCGGTCAGGATGCCCCTGGTGAACGCGGCAATCGCCTTGCTTCGGGATTGGAGCGGGAAGCAGGTGCCGGTCGCAGGTCCCACGGGCTTCGGAGCGCAGGCGACGTTCTTCGAGTGGCCAGGGGACCGCGAAATCTGGCTCTTGTCGCTTCTTCAAGAAGGTCTGTGCCGGCGTCTCGCGGAAGTGCCCGCTGAACTGCGCGACGCCGTGGGCGCACTCCTGCGCCCACGATGGGAGGGGGGCGACACCTTGGATAGGACGAACGTGCTCATGTACGGGCTACTGTTACCGGAGAAACAGCTTGGGGAATTCGTCACCAGTGCAGTGATGGACGGAAGCAGCGCTCAGAGAGGGGCCGCCTTCAGCGCGATGGCGTATCTGAGTGAGGTCCCGTATCCTCACGCATCGTGGTTGTGCCATCGGCTGAGCAGAGAGATCCTTCTTGCTCCGGGGAAGCAGGATCTCTTGGCGCTGGAGGCGACCGTTTCACGTCTACCGGACTATGTGGGCGCGGCGCACGTCTATCGAAGGTGTCTGCGCCTCAGACGCCTTCTGCCCCTACCGCGGGGAAGGCTGAGGAGGCTGTTTCCTGACCGAGGGAAGATGGCAATACTTGCAAGTATTCCTGCTTCACTGATTCTCGTCGTGGGCTTTAATCTCGCGTTTCTCAAGATTCCCGCTTCCAGCGGTGGAAGCGTAATCTATCGCATCCGGCTCCCGGCCCTGGTTCTCCTCGGCATACTGGGTTCCCTCTTTGCCTTCATTGTGTTCACATTCGCAGTTAGGGACGTCAGATGGAAAATCACCCCTCCACGTCTTCTGGCCATCCTGAAGACAAACGCCCTAAGAGACCTGATGTTTGCCGCGGCATCCATGCTGCTCATGGGTGGCGCCCTTGAGGCGTACCTTTTCTTCGTGAGGGATGGGTTTTTGAAGTTCGTGTCCAGGTTGAATCGTTGGACGAGTTGGTTGGACGTGGCGCTGAATGTCGCCATCATCTTCGCTATTGCGTTCGATGCGTTTGCGTTATGTTCCGCCGCGTTTGAGGGTTGGAAGTCGCGGCGGCACGCACGCCGCCTGAAGCAACGGCTTGCGATGCTTGCAGCGCGGACGCTCGCGTTGGCGCAAGTGCCACTCGACGCTGAATCCCTAGAAGAGTTGGAGGCATGGCTATCCGCGCCGAGCCAGGCGTTGTTGCTCGACCGCCTCCATGCGCGCGGCCTGGGGAAGACGCTTCTTACGGGGAAGACGCAGCCTCGGCTTCTGCCGGAATCGCCGCTCGCATCTCATATGCTGGCGAGACATCCGAACGCCAAAATCGGCGCCGCATTGACTTTGATCGAGTCACGGCTGTCGGTTCCTACGCAGCCGTAGAGAACTAGCGTTTTGCGGTAGTCGAGCGTACCCCGACAGGCGGTTGCCCGCGGTCCTCACTTGCCGCGCGCGGCCAGTTCGTCATAGAACGACTTCAACACAGCGAACGCCTTCTTCTTCTTGCCGTTCTGGCCGATCAGACCCTTGCGATTCCAGCCGTCTTGCACGTTGGGCAGAACCCGGCGCGGGGAGCGGAAGTCGGCGAGGATCCACGNNGCCTTGCAGCGCATCGGCGCCGAATTCGCTGATGACCACCGGCTTCTTGTACTTGATTGACCACGAGATGCGCGCTGTCTTGTCGGGCAGGCCGTCGTACCAGCCAATGTATTGATTGAAGCTCACCAGGTCGGTGAACTCGCCAAAGGGATCGTCCACGATGCGCAGGTCGGGGTTGTGCTTGTCGCCGTGGACTTCCATGGCTGCCGAGATCAGCCGCGATCCATCCAGTGCTCGCGCCGTGTCCACCAGCGTCTTCAGAAATCGCGTGCGCTCGGCGGTGATCGGCGTCTCATTGGCCACGGACCACACCACCACGCTGGCGCGATTCTGGTCGCGCGCGATCAATTCAGTCAATTGGGTCTGCGCGAGGTGCAAAGTGTCCGCGTTTTCCCACTGAATGGCCCAGTAGACCGGGATCTCCTCCCAGACCATCAGGCCCAGCTCGTCCGCCACGCGGGCCATGTGCTCGTTGTGCGGGTAGTGGGCCAGCCGGACGAAGTTGGCGTTGAGTTCTTTGGCCCAGCCGAGCAGCATGCGGGCGTCCTCGACCGAATACGCCCGCCCGCCGCGTATCGGGTTCTCCTCGTGAATGCAGATGCCGCGCAGGAAGACCGGCCGGTCGTTGAGCAGGATCTCCGTGCCGCGCGTCTTGATGGTGCGAAAGCCGATGCGGTCGGCGATCTGGTCGGTCTCGCTGGCCAGCACCACGTCGTGCAGCGCCGGCCGCTCCGGCGACCAGAGCGGGATCTGCGCGACAGGGAACTCGATGTGCGCCACGCCGCTGGCATCCGTGCGTGCCTCTGCCTTCAGGCCCAGCCCGGCCAGGGCCACAGTGACCTTCTGCTGCTTGCGCGGGCCGTCCAGTTGCACTGTTACCTCGATGCGATCGCGCGTGCCGGCCTTCAGGCCGACGTGGTATTGCGCGATGAAGGTCGCTGGCGTCTGCACCAGCAGCACCTCGCGCGTGAGGCCGCCGTAGTTCCACCAGTCGGTGTTCATGGCCGGCACGCCCTCGGGCCGGCGGCGGTTGTTGACCCGCACGACCAGCGAGTTGTCCTTCTCCTTGGCCAGGCCGGTGACTTCATAGGCGAAGGGCGTGAACCCGCCCACATGCCTGCCCAGCCTCCAGCCGTTCAAATAGACATCGGCCTCGTAGTTGGCCGCGCCGAAATGCACGAACAACCGATTGCCCGGTGCGGACTTCGGCGCGTCGAAGCGCCGTCGGTACCAGATCGTGCCCTCGTAATACAGCAGGCGATCGCTCTGTGAATTCCAGTCTCCCGGCACCGTGAGGGTGGGGCTGGTGTCGAAGTTGTACTCGAGCAGCTCGGATTTGTCCTGCTGGCGGCGATCGAGAGCGAAGCCCCTGGTGGGTCTGGCCAGGGCATCCTGGGACACGCCGTGATAGTCGACGTACCCGACGTCGTAGGGGTCGATGATGGTGTTCCACTTGCCGTTCAAGCTAGTCGCGTGGGGAGCGGGCCGGCTTTGCCGGTCCAGTACCATCGCGGGAGGGCTTGGGAACCCTTCCAGGGTTCCCATATCAACGTCCTGGCGAGCATGTACGTTGGCCAGGGCAGGCTCGGCGGAAGCTGCCGATGACAGCGCCAGCAGCAGGGCCAGACCGGCGACCGCCGGCCAAAAGCGCGGTTGTGAGCCGCAAGATGCGCATCTGCTGTGGTCAGGTCTCATGGCACCTCCAGCTATACACCAACTGCTCGAATCCATCTTCTTAGGGAAGCCTTCTTGCCCCGTGTCTTGTGATAGGAAAGAACCCTTTACTCTCACATACCATTAGGAAAGAACGCTTTCCAAGGACCATGGATGGCTGACCAGGCCGTAGCCGCCACGCGCGCCTTGTTCGCGCTGGTCGCCGTGGATCGCGGCAAGGTTATGGCTGGGCGGTCAACCTCGATGGTGGCTGTCCGTCGGTTCGAGTTTCTGCCCGAGCACCCCATCGTGAGTATCGGAGCAGCGGTTGCGCTGTTGGCCACGACCAAGCCCACGCCAACCAAGGTCGTTGCAGCTTTGCTGGACGCCGGTGTTCTAGTGGAAACCCGCGGCCGCCGTCGCGATCGTCGCTTCAGCTACGCAGCCTACCTGGACATCCTGCGCGCAGGAACCGAGATCGAGAGCGGAAGATAGCGCGAGCTCTCGGCGGGTCGTCGTACCCGCCCGTCGGTCATGATGGGGACTACCTACGATCTGCGGCCGATGACTTCTTTCACGATTCCGGCAATGGTCTCTGGTTTGACGAGGGCCGTATTGATGACCAGGTGATAGTGAGCAGTGTCTCGAATATCCGCCTGGAAATACTTCTTTACGAGTCGGCGCTGTTCCGTTTCCACCTTGACAATGTGCTCCCGTGCACGCTTCTCGGACAACCCACGATCCTCCATGACGTTTCGTATCCTCACCTCAAGGGGGGCCACGAAATGGAGACCGATGCGTTTCTCCGAGGGAAGCAGGAAGTTGGCGCCTCTGCCCAAGATGATGGCGCTGCCGTGCGAGGCAATAGCAAAGATGATTTTCCTCAGATCCTCTAGATAGGTCTGTGAGGAGAGATCGTGAGTCCCCTTGAATTCTGCCAGCCAATCCTCAAGTTCTGAGCGGGCTTTCTCATCGAGCGTAGAGACCACCTGGACGCTCACGTGCTCGTCCTTGGCTATCTGCTCGACGATCTCCCCGGCGTACAGGTGGAAACCAAGCTTGGCAGCCACTCGCTCGGCGATGGACTCTCCTCGGCAGCCCGGTTCGCGACTGATCGTAACGACAGGTCCAGGTCGGAACGGTCGCCTCTTTTCAGACTGGCGCCACTCATAGACCCGCGCTTCCATCAATCGTCGAAGGGTTTCAAGGGATTCATCAGATGTCATCGCTGTGCACCCCCATCGGTGGCTCGGTTGTTCGCCTGGTCCGTACAGGTTGAGTCTACCAGAACCTCAACTCAGACTGGGTGTGATCTTCTCGTGGCCGCGAGGAGGGCGTCGCACCGCCGTCCTTCCACCGGATGGTCGTCGAGCTGGAACGCCCTGCGGACTCTGCCGGTGTCTGCCCCAGAAGCGATGTAGAGTCCTCGCGAAAGAGTCAACGAAGAAGCTAGGCCCCGGCAATCCCCTCTACGAAAAGGCATACCATCATGAGCTTGTTCCGCAACACCCTCTGCGCGCTACTTCTGTTCGCCCTTCCAGCGTCCGCCGCTGAGAAACCCAAAGCAGTCCCTTACACCTGGAAGAGCGTTCCGATCGTGGGAGGCGGCTTTGTGGATGGTTTCGTGTTCCATCCCACGGCCAAAGATGTCTTGTACGCCCGCACGGACATGGGCGGCGCCTATCGCAGGAATCCTCAGACCAGGCGCTGGGAGCCGATGCTCGACTGGATTCCCTACAAGGATCTGAACCTCATGGGCGTCGAGAGCATNNCCTGGCCTGCGGCACGTACACGGCCGCTGAGGTTCCCGACGGCGCGATCCTGCGCTCTTCGGATCAGGGCCGCACCTTCCAGCGCAGCAACGTGCCCATCAAGTTCGGTGGCAACGAAGCAGGTCGTGGCAATGGCGAGCGCATGGCCGTGGACCCCAACGATGGTCGCATACTCTTTCTGGGCACGCGTCACAGTGGCCTGTGGAAGAGCACGGACGGCGCAGTGACCTGGAACAAGGTGGACAGCTTCCCCGCCGATGTCCTGAAACTGTCACTCGAAGAAGCCAAATTGCCCGCCTGGAGCGGCGGAGGTCGCAGCAGCATCGTCTTTGTGGTCTTCAATCCCACCAGCGGTTCCAAAGGTGGGGCCAGCCAGACGTTGTTCGCCGGCGTCTCGGTGATGGGCAAGCCCAGCCTGTACCGCAGCGACGACGGAGGCGGAACCTGGAAGGCCGTTCCCGCACAGCCCACTCAATACCGACCTAACCACGCGGTCCTGGCCTCAGACGGGAATCTCTTCATCACATACGGCACGGATCCCGGCCCCATGCAGATGATGGATGGCGGTGTGTGGAAGCTGAATATCAAGAGCGGCGCCTGGACCGATATCACTCCAGACAAGCCAAGCAAGGAACGGAAGTTCGGCTACGCCGCCGTGTCCGTGGATGCGAAGAATCCCAAGGTCGTGATCGCCAGTTCCTTCTATCGCCCCAAAGGCGAGGATCTATTTCGCAGCACCGACGGCGGTGCCACCTGGAAGCCGGTTTTCGGCAGCGGCGGCGTTATGGATTATAGCCTGGCACCGTATGTCCGCGACACAGACATCCACTGGCTTTTCGACGTTGAAATAGATCCAGCGAATTCCGATCACGCCATGTTCACCACGGGCTACGGCGGCTGGGAGACGTACGACCTGACCAATCTCGACAAGAATCTCCCCACCCATTGGACCGTCATGAGCCCCGGCATTGAAGAGACCGTGGCCCTGGCACTGTACAGCCCAAGCAAAGGTGCCCATGTAGTTACCGGCGTCGGCGACTATTCCGGCTTCGTCCATTGGGATCTCGACAAACCCGCGCCTGATGGCAATCCCAAGCCGCCGTTTCTGGGCAACACCCACGATGTCAGCGGCGGCGAACTGAATGCGGACGTGATCGTGCGCATCGGACGGCCCCGCCCAGGCAGCAAGAATTTGGGCTACTCACTGGACGGTGGAAAGACCTGGCATGAACCCGCTTCGGTGCCTGATGCCAAGGCCACCGAGGGAAACATCGCCGTCTCATCCAACGGTGAAACCTGGGTGTGGACGCCTCGCCATAACGTACCCTATGTCACCACGGACAAGGGCGCGACCTGGATAGCTTGTGCGGGTGTGCCCTTGGACACGCGCGTGATCGCGGACCGGGTGAACCCCAATCGCTTCTATGGCATGGCCCTTTTCGCGGGCAAACTGTTCGAGAGCGTCGACGGCGCGGCTCACTTCACGGAGCGGCCGCTGGTGCTGTCGGATGGCCTGCCCAAGCGAGGGGGCAGTGGCGCCGACAACCGCAGCGATCGCGGCGACGATCGCGGCGGCCAGGACCGCATCTATGCCACCCCAGGCCACGAAGGAGATCTCTGGTTGGCTGCCTTCAATGGCCTGTACCATTCGGGGGTCAAGGGATTCAATCGCATCCCGGCTGTGGAAGAGATCCACGCCTTCGGCTTCGGCAAGGCAGCTCCCAAGGCCAAGTATGCAGCTCTCTACCTAGTGGGCACCGTGCAAGGACAGCGCGGCTTCTTCCGCTTCACGGACAGTGGCGCCGGATGGGTGCGCATCAACGACGATCAGCATCAGTGGGGTTTGGTTCTGCACATCACCGGAGATCCAAAGAAGTTCGGCCGCGTCTACCTGGGTACCCACGGACGGGGCACGTTCTACGGAGATCCGGTCAGCAAGTAGTTGCTTTTCGCGCAATTGCTGGTGGCGAAAACAAAACGAGCGAGCCCAGCACTGCCAAGCTCGCTCGAATCAATCGTCAAACGCTGGGTCTAGTAGAATCCAATATTGGAGAGGGTGATGTCCACCGCGTGGGTGACGCCATCATTGAACCAGTCAAAGGAGAGGAAGAAATCCGTGATGCCCGGTCCTGGAACGGACCCGCATAGAAGCTTGTTCTTGAAGCATGCCCAAGGTATTTTGACAGTTTGCGCTCCGGCGGTGAGAACAGCCGAATAGTCAGCACTATTACCGTTGGCCAGACTTATGCCTATATCAAGATGATTGCCGGTGGGGAGTGTCGTTACGTTGATGTCAAGCGTGATGCCGGTTTGTCCCGTTCCATCGATCATTTGGCATCCGGGACCAGCATCGGGGTACGTTGTCTGCAGATGGCCCCCCCATCCGGCATTGCCATCCATGGGTACCGCTGTGCTACTGCCCAAATACGAGCCGGCGACGTGCATTGAGTTAGTGGCGCAGGCCATGGTCAGAGTGCAGGTGGTGGTGGAATTGTTGCACCACGGTTGATAGAAATATCCGGAGGAGGTGTAATCGCTTGCCCAGAGGCCAATGTTGCAATTGGCATCGAGGGCAAATATTGGCGGACTCGGCTTGCAAGCGTTTCCCGGAACCACGCCCGCGTCCGTGGTGCAGTTGGGATACGAGGTCGCAGCAGGGCATGTGACGGCGATCGACCCACCCGCACTGCTCGTTCCACCCGCTGAGGTATTGCCGCCGGTTTGGCCCGTGGTGCCGCCGACTCCAGCACCGCCGCTGCTCGAGCCGCCAACGCCAGCGCCGCCGGCGCTGGTACCGCCGACTCCTGCACCGCCGTTGCTAGAACCGCCGACTCCGGCGCCGCCATTGCTCGAACCCCCAACTCCAGCACCGCCGTTGCTAGCACCGCCGACTCCAGCGCCGCCGTTGCTCGAACCGCCGACTCCAGCACCGCCGACGCCCGCGCCGCCGTTGCTCGAACCGCCGACTCCAGCACCGCCGGCGCCAGCGGCGCCGTTGCTCGAACCGCCAACTCCTGCGCCGCCGCCGGCCGTCGTAGTGCCTGCGCTGGGGGAGCCGCCGGTTTGGGCCGAGCTCGTGGCCGTGGTCCCACCCGTCTTGGTCGAGCCGCCCGTAGTCACGGCGCCGCCAGAGCCTGTGTTGTTGCTCTTTGGCATGCAGGCGGCTGCCCAAAGACCAGCCAGTAAGGCGAGACCGACAACGCGTGTGCTCTTATGGTTGGAAGCTTTCATCTGTTGTCTCCTCTCGATCTGCTTGGCGACGGACAACATCAAGCGCTGTCGTCCGTCGCTATCTGCGCGAGACGGCTAGAGCCAACAGCTCGCGCCGTCCCGCTGCGGCGGAAGTTTGCCTGATTCGCCCGGCTGCAGGCAAGAGAATCCTTTGCGCCATCTGGCGTGCCCAGGCCATCTGGATGAAAGGCTTCGAGTTGCCTCGGGACTCTCGCTATGACTATGCTCAGTGCACCTTTCATGAAACTTCTAAGACATTCCCTCTGGTTGCTCTTGGGCAGCTCGCTCGTCTCGTCCGTCGCGTTGGGCGAAAATCCGCTGGTCACGGACGTCTTCACCGCCGATCCCTCGGGCCGGGTTTTTGATGGACGGCTTTACGTCTATGCCTCGCACGATCTGCCGGATGCCACCTACTGGGACATGGTGGATTGGCG
>PMLB01000054.1:0-1034 GCA_003158735.1 Myxococcales bacterium
TCGAGGCGCCGGTGAACCAGTAGATGACCGCGCCGCCGGTGACCAGGCCGAGCAGGAAGGGCGCGTGCATGAGGGAAAGATGGTCGAGGTTGGTGGTCAACTTGTCGGTGAGCATCATGATGATGGAGAAGATCATGGTGGTGGCGCCCACCACTGCGGTCCCGATGAGCACCGGTTTGGCCGTGGCCTTGAATGTGTTGCCCGCGCCGTCGTTCTCCTCCAGCATCTTCTTGGCATTCTCGAAGTCGGCGTCGAAGCCGAAGTCCTTCTTGATCTCCTCTTTGATGTTGGGAACGCTCTCGATGAGCGACAGCTCATAAACCGACTGGGCATTGTCGGTGACCGGGCCGTAGGAGTCGACCGCGATGGTNNAGGAAGCCGAAGGCCACCAACCCGAAAGCGAACACCGCCGGCCCTATCATGAGCACGTCCAGTCCCAGCGTGCTGACGGCGTAGGCGACGGACATCAGGGCTACGATGACCATGCCCATCCAGTAGGCAGAGAAGTTGCCGGCCACCAGGCCCGAGAGCACGTTGAGCGACGGGCCACCTTCGCGCGAGGCGGTCACGACTTCCTTGACGTGAGCGGATTTGGTCGAGGTGAAGATCTTGATCATCTCGGGGATGAGTGCGCCGGCCAGCGTGCCGCAGGTAATGATGGTGCTCAGCTTCCACCACAGCGCCTTGTCGTGGTTCAGCTCGGGGATGAGCAGATACGACGCCACATAGGTGGAAATCATCGACACGATCGACGTGACCCACACCAGCTGGGTCAGCGGCTGTTCGAAGTTCATCTTCTTGGCCTTGCCGAAGCGGGCCTTCACGATGGCCTCGTTGAGGAAGTACGACAGAGCGCTCACGATCACCATCATGATGCGCATCACGAAGATCCACACCAGGAGCTGGACCTGCACGGTCTTGCTGGGCACGGCCAGCAGAATGAAGGTAATGAGCGCGACGCCAGTGACGCCGTAGGTTTCGAAGCCGTCGGCCGACGGGCCCACCGAGTCACCCGCGTTGTCGCCGGTGCAGTC
>PMLB01000054.1:1058-8285 GCA_003158735.1 Myxococcales bacterium
ATGGCGAAGCCGATGAAGCACGGGCCGGCGAAGTCAGCCGGCACGAAGAGCAGGATGAACAACATGATCACCAGCTCGACGCTGATGAGCATCATGCCGATGCTCATGCCCGCGCGCAGCGGGATGGCGTAGATGGGATGGGGCATTCCCTTGAGACTTGCGAACGCCGTGCGCGAATTCGCGAAGGTGTTCACCCGGATGCCGAACCAGGCCACGCCGTAGCTGCCCGCGATTCCCACCAGGCTGAAGAGCAGGATGATGGAAAGGGTGAGAGCAACCGGCTTGCCTTCGACGGGCGAGAGCCAGCCGAAGTAGGCGCCGATGATGATGGCGATGAACGCCCAAAGCACCAGGATGAACTTGCCCTGGGTGATGAGGTAGGTCTTGCAGGTCTCGTAAATCAGCTCGGATATCTCGCGCATGCTCCTATGCACGGACGCGCCCTTGAGCTGTTTGTACATGACCAGACCGAAGACCATTCCCAGGACGCAGATCACCAAGCCGCCCATGAGCAGCCGGTTGCCCGCGATGTCGCCCAGGAATTTCGCAGACGACAGATCAGGCAGAACCAGGCTCGCCTCACTGGCGAGGGCTCGGCTCTCCGACAATAGAAGCGGCAGCAAGCCGCACACAGCAGCGGACAATAAACGTAGGGGGTTCATGCGGGTCCTCCGGGCGCGCAAATTAGTCCCAAGTGCTCCGACATATCAAGTGGAGAAGGGGGAATCATGCCTATACCCCCTATTCCGGTCGGATTTGTGACGCGGTCTGTGGCGCAGCGTTTGTGGCACGGTCAGGACCCCAAAAGCTCCTGGCCCGCACATGGCCCGCGGCTGGTTTTGCGATAGTCTCGCACCATGGCCTTCCTCTCCCGCATTGCTGCCGTTGCGACGCTGCTTCTCTGCCTCGCGCCGCCGGGCCGTGCTGCTACGCCTGAAGTAGCCTTCGAGAAGTACCGGCTGCCAAACGGACTCGACGTCATCTTGCACGTTGACCACGCCGTGCCCGTCGTGCATGTCGAGGTCTGGTACAAGGTCGGGTCAAAGGACGAAGCCCCGGGCAAGACCGGGTTCGCCCACCTCTTCGAACACATGATGTTCCAGGGGACCAAGCACATCCCTGAGGATGCCTACTTCAAGTACCTGGGACAGGCCGGAGCCTCGGCACGCAACGGCTCGACCAGCACCGACCGCACCAACTACTTCGAAACCCTGCCGGCAAGCGAACTGGAACTGGGACTGTGGCTGGAAAGCTCGCGCATGGGCTTTCTGCTCGACCGGCCCTCGTTTCGCGCGGCCTTCGAGAACCAGCGCGACGTGGTGAAGAACGAGCGGCGGCAGCGCATCGAGAATGCGCCGCTCGGGGGCGTGGCTCGGGTGGAGTTGGAAGCCCTGTTTCCGCCGGGCCACCCCTACCACCATGAAGTAATGGGGTCGATGAAGGACCTAGACGCGGCCAGCGAGGCTGACATCCGAGCGTTCTTCGACCGCTACTACGCACCCAACAATGCCGTGCTGCTCATCGCCGGCGATCTCGACGTTGCGCAGGTCAAAGGCCTGGTGGACAAATATTTCGGGCCCATTCCTGCGGGGCCGGCGCTGCAGCGGCAGCCGGTGCCTCCCATCCCCGCACCCACCGCCGAGCGCCGCATCCCCATGGAGGCGAAGGTCAATCTGGCGCGCGGGCTTCAGGCCTGGAACACGGTGGCCTATTTCGCGCCCGGCGACGCGGAGCTGGATCTGCTGGCCAACGTGCTGGGCGGCGGCAAGAGCTCGCGCCTTTATCGCCGTCTGGTCCTTGAACTGAAGCTTGCGCAATCCGTGTCGGCCGTTCACATCAGCCGGCTGCTGGGCGGGACCTTCGAAATCACCTATGTCCCCCTGCAGGGACATACGCTGGCCGAGCTGGAGACCGTCATCAACCAGGAGTTGGAAAATTTGCGCACAAAACCGGTGGAGCCTGCCGAGCTGGAGCGCGCGCGCAACGAGATCAAGACCGATCTGGTGCGCGGCCTGGAAACGCTGCAAGGGCTGGCCGGCCACCTTCTCACCTACGATGTGTTCGCAGGCGATCCCGCTTTCCTGGACCGCGACCTGGGCCGATACCAGGCGGCCACACCGGAAATCCTGCAGAAGTGGTCCGCCCGCATCCTGCGCAACCAAGCCCGCGTGACCATCGACGTCGAGCCCAACAGCAGCGCGCCCATCATGGGTCGCCTGGTGAAGCCTGTTCCCGAGCAGGACCGGCCGGCAACCGCCGCTCCCGTCGCAAAAAATCCGACGGCGCGCCAGACTCCGGACGCCGAGTTTCGTCACAAGCTTCCTGCCACCGCCCAGAAGACGCCGTTCAAGGTGCCGGAGGTGAAGCGATTTCGCCTGAAAAATGGCCTGCGCGTGATCCTGGCCGAGTCGCACAAGTTGCCTCTGGTGGGAGTCGAGATGGTGGTGCGCACCGGGAACGGTGCCAATCCCCGGGACAAGGCCGGCTTGGCCGATCTGGTGGCTGACATGCTCGACGAGGGAACCGCCACCCGCAGCGCGACCGCGATCGCCGAGCAGATCGCGCAACTAGGAGCCACGCTTTCGACCCATGCGACCTGGGATGCGTCCTCGCTGTCGGTTTCGGCGCTCACGGAAAACATCGACCGCGCGTTCGACGTGTGGGCGGACGTTCTCTTGCAACCGGCTTTCTCCGAGGACGACCTGGCACGCGTACGCGAGAATCTTCTCTCCACCTTGGCCCGACGCAAGGACTCGCCGCCCCTGGTGGCTGGCCTGACCTTCGCGCGCGCTCTGTACGGCGAGAACCATCCCTATGGCTGGCCCCTGGTAGGCACCGAGGAGTCGGTGCGCCGGATCGCACGAGCGGACGTGCAGAACTTCTTCCAGACATTCTATCGGCCCAACAACGCTGTGCTGGTGGTGGCGGGTGACATCCGAGAAGCAGATCTGCGCGCCCAGATGGAAAAGCGGCTCGCGGGCTGGAAGCCCAAGCCGGCCAAGGTCGCGATGGCGAAGCCGCTGGCGATCGACAAGACACGCATCTTCCTGGTCGACAAGGCGGGCGCGCCGCAATCGTCGATCCGGTTGGGCTCGTTCGGCATCGAACGCAAGAATCCCGACTACTACCGAGCCCTGGTCATGAACCAGATCCTGGGCGGAACCTTCAAGCGGCTCACGCTCAACCTGCGTGAAACCAAAGGTTGGACCTATGGGGTTGCCTCCATGTTCGAGGCGCGGCGGGCGCCTGGACCCTGGACCACGGGCGGTGAGTTCGTGGCCAACCACACCGCCGATTCCGTGACTGAGATCCTGAAGGAGATTTCAGCTCTGCGCAGCGATGAGGTTGGCGCGAGCGAACTGAAGGAAACCAAGGACGAGATCATTGGCGCCTTCCCAGCGCGCTTTGCCACAGCCAACCAGGTGGCGGCGCAGATGGCAGCGCTGGCGGTCTACGACTTGCCGGACAAGGAGCTACAAACCTTCACCGCCCGGATTGCGTCGGTCACCGCCACGGACGTGCAAAAGATGGCCCAGAAATACCTGCGCCCCGACCATATGGTCATC
Source organism: Myxococcales bacterium (assembly GCA_003158735.1). Classification (GTDB taxonomy): domain Bacteria; phylum Myxococcota_A; class Polyangia; order Fen-1088; family Fen-1088; genus Fen-1137. Next base: position 4,625 of record PMLB01000054.1, read on the forward strand.
GTCGTGGTGGGCGACCGTAGCAGTGTCGAAGCCTCACTACGGCAAATCGGCGAGGTGGAGTTGCGAGATCTCGATGGCGCACCCATCAAGTAGCCGCGCGCGCGTGTCCCCGTGACACCATTTCGCGAAATCCGCGCCAGCCGACTGGCCGACGAGACCGGCACCCTGAACAAGCAGGCCGATCTGGCTTTCGCCCTGTGCTACCCGAGCCCGTACCACGTGGGCATGTCGTCGCTGGGGTTTCAGAGCATCTACCGCAGCTTGCACGCCCTGCCCGGCTGCACCGCGGAGCGCGCCTTCCTGCCCGACGATGTGACCGAGATGCACCGGCTTTCTGAGGATCTGTGCACCTACGAATCCGGCCGGCCCGTGGGCGACTTTCCCGTGGTCGCCTTTTCGCTCGCTTCCGAGTTGGAACTGGCCGGCGTGGTGACCTGTCTGGATCTCGCTGGAATTCCCGCGCTCCACGCCGAGCGCGCCGCACACGCGCGAACTTTCCCATTGGTCGTGGTCGGCGGCCCGCTGACGTTTTCCAACCCAGTGCCGGTCGGACCTTTCGCCGACATCATCGTCATGGGCGAAGCGGAGGAACTTCTGCCGATCTTGGTGAACCGCCTACGCGACCAGCCTGACCGCGAAAGCCTGCTCAAGAGTCTGGTGCAGCAGCCGGGCTTCTATATTCCCTCACTGCACGCAGAGACGCCGCCCGCTGTCGCGATCGCCAGCGACGATTGCCTTCCGGCCTACTCGCAAATCATCACGCCGCACACCGAGCTGGCGAGCATGTTTCTCATCGAGGCCGAGCGCGGGTGCAGCCGAGGCTGCGCCTACTGCGTGATGCGCCGGTCGGCGGGCTCGGGCATGCGTCCGGTGGCGCCTGGGCGTTTGCTGTCCCTTATCCCGGCCGAGGCGCGACGGGTGGGACTGGTGGGCGCGGCGGTCACTGACCACCCTGCCCTGCCGGAAATCCTGCGCGCCCTGGTCGACGCTGGCCGCCAGGTGGGCGTGTCCAGTCTGCGTGCCGATCGTCTCGACGACGAACTGGTTGGACTGCTGGCCCGCGGTGGCTATCGCACGCTGACCAGCGCGGCCGACGGCGCCTCGCAACGCCTGCGCGACCAGGTCGACCGCCACACACAAGTCGAGGATCTGTTGCGCGCGGCTCGTCTGTGCCGCGTCCACAGCATGGCGCTGCTCAAGCTCTACGTGCTGATTGGCCTGCCTGGAGAAACCATGGCCGACATCGACGAGCTGGCGCGCCTGGCTCTCGAACTCGCAGCTCTCGCGCCCAAGCTCTCGCTCACCGTCTCGCCTTTCGTTTCAAAGCGCAACACGCCGCTGGACCATCAGCCCCTGGATGACATCGCCAGTCTCGAAGCCAAGCTGGCCTTCTTGCGCCGCAAACTTCGCGGCCACGCCCGCCTGGCTGGCGACGCGCCCAAATGGGCCTGGGTCGAGCATCGACTGGCGCAAGGAGGCTTCGCCGAAGGAGTGGCCGCGGCCCAGGCCGCTCGCGCCGGCGGTGGCTTCGCTGCTTGGAAGCGAGCACTCGGAGGGTAGATAGTAGACGACGGGTTGTGGCTACCCCGACGTTATGGATACGCCGGGTTGAAGGCGAGCGGGTTCCCAGTGCCACCGCTTGGTTGGACCAAACGCTGGCCAGGCTTGCAATGTGGTCGGAGATGTGTAGACTTCTACACATGGCGACCAACCTCGCTATCGATGAACGCCTGCTGAACGAGGCCCTCCGGGTGGGCGGCCAGCGGACGAAGAAGAGCACCGTAACGCAGGCTCTCCAGGAGTACGTTCAACGCAGGAAACAGGCTAGGATTCTGGATCTGTTTGGCAAGGTCGACTTTGATGCGAAGTACGACTACAAGCAGCAGCGACGACGCTCATGAACATCGTCATCGACACTTCGGTTTGGTCGCTCGCCCTGCGCAGACAGCGATCGTCGACAGCCGTAGCAGCGCTGGAACTCGCCGAGTTGGTTCGGGAAGGCCGGGCCGCGATGATGGGACCGGTCAGGCAAGAACTGCTGTCCGGCGTGCAGAAGGAGCAGCAGTACGAAACCCTGCGCGGATACCTTCGCGCGTTCCCGGACATCGTGTTGGAGGCGGAAGACTACGAGGAGGCTGCTTCGTTTTTCAACCGGTGCCGAGCGAGAGGCGTTCATGGCTCGAACACGGACTTCCTAATCTGCGCGGTGGCCGCGCGGCGACGGTTCGGAATCCTAACGGCCGACGCTGATTTCCAGCACTTCGCCAAGCTGCTCCCGATCGTGCTTCATTCGCCTCGCGGGTCGCTGTCCGGCTAAGGGTGGGCGGCGAAGCAACGCCGAAATGTCTGCCGCGGTCGCCGTGCGCCGGTTGTAAACTAGGCGACGAGTACCCCAGCCACAAAGAGTCGCCTATCACCGCCTTGTGGACACGACCGAGATTCCGCGCGACGGTGTCAGATCTGGATGGAAGCCCGCNNACGGCCGCCAAGCTGCCGCGCAAGGGGCTTCGTCCAATCCCTGCTATCAGCCATTTTGCAGATGCGATTCGGTGAAGGCAAAATGGCGCTTGAGTTCGATCGCTACTGGATCTGCACCTTTATGATGTTGTTGCTGTTCCCGTCAACCATCCAGAAGGTATTCGAATTGATCATCGCAATACCTTCGAGCAGGCCGACCGCGCCTGTGGGGAAGGCGTACTGATCGAGAACCGAGTGGGTAGTCGTCGATACCTTGTACAGCGTTGTGTTACAGTTAATCCAAATAGTGGAATTGTCGCTCTTGTCCATGCAGACGCCGTAGGGGACCAAAGGCTCCGAGCCCGTGAGGCTCCAGGTTGCTAGCACGCTGCCGGTCGTATAGTCGATCTTCGAGAACATCGCCGATGACCCGTTCGCACTGATCACCCAGAACACGCTGCCCGTCGAGTCGTAGGTCATGGCGAACGGGGCATACTGGCTAGACGTCAGGTTGATCGTTCGTTGAGCGCTTCCGCCGGTGATCGCGTACCGGTACAGGTGCGGCGGGTCCGTCCAGTAGTCGGTGCCCCAGAAGAAACTGGAGCCGGGCTCCAGCGCGATGGCGTGCGGTTCGTACGGGATGGCGATCCCGCTGCCGATCTTGGCCCCGTTCGTCGTATTGATCTGGTAGACGCTGTAGTCGTCCGTCTCGCTGACCCAGAGATTCGTCCCGTCCCACATCAGGCCCTCCGTGCGCGGCGTGATCGCGACGGAGGGGAAGGAGACCAGGACCGTAGCGCGCGGCCCCCAGATCGCGTAGAGCATAACGTCCTGCGAGCCCATGGGGAAGGTGGCCCTGTCGACGTAGGCGACCGTGCCATTCGCGCCGGTCGCCCAGCCCAGGAAGAGCCATCCCGCATTGGTGAAGCTGTTGAGGCTGAGCGTCGCGCTCGTGCCGCTCACGATCGACTGCGAGATCATGGTCCCGGCACCGCCATTGGCGTTGAAGGTCACCGTGTAGCTGTTCGCGACCCACACGGCGTAGAGGGTCACGTTGGCTGACCCCATGGTGTAGGAGGCCTGGTCGGCATAGGCGACGCTTCCGTTCGGCAGGGTGGACCAGCCAGTGAAGCTCCTGCCGGTGACGGTGAAGGCGTTGGCGCTCAGTATGGCCGTGGTTCCGCTCACGATCGACTGCGGGCTC
>PMLB01000253.1 GCA_003158735.1 Myxococcales bacterium
GTAGCCGCGCGCGATCTGCTGCGCCAGCTCCTTCTCCTGGGCTGGCGTGGCGTCGCCGGCCCACAGGTTCGGGTGGCGGAGGCCGCCGCGGCCGATGCCGTATTCGCCTATGTGCAGAGGCGGGATCTCGGCGGGACGCAGGCGCAAAGCACCGACCAGGATCTGGCGCCTGAAGTTCTTCTCGTGCAAGACCAGCGCCTGCGCGATTTCGTCGGCGCTGGGCAGGCGTTTCCCGCGCTCGGCAGCGGGCATGGCTGCCGTGAGGTCCAGGTACTGGGACAGGGCGAGCGCGTCCAAGCCGCGGATGTAGCGCCCAAGCGCACGCTTGCCGGCGGGGCTCATGCGCGCGACAAAGTCGTCGGGGATCTCGAAGTGGTGGGTGAAGTTGTGCGACAGCACGACAACCCGGTCGAGCCCGAGGCGGTGGCGCTCCTTCTTGGCGGCGGCCAGCAGCTTCACCCAACGCTCGGGCGCGTACACCATGGCATTCATGAGCTCGGTGCCCAGTTCCAGGCGAACCGGCGCGGCGGGCGCAGCGCCCAGGCTGTCGATCGCCTGCTTCACCGCGGCCAGCGAGGCGAACACGACGCCGCTCCGGTAGTCGTCGCTCATCGGGTCCACGTCGAAGAAGCCGCGCCAGGGACAACTCACCCGCCAGCTGTCGTTCTCCGACAGGAAGGCGTCGAAGCCGGGACGGTAGACCAACGGGTCCAGGTGCGGCTTGAGCACCACCGCGAGCCCGATGCGGGTCGCGGCCTCGATCGCCTTGGCCAGCTCAGCGGCGTCCGGACCAGTGGCAAGATCGATCTTGTTCAGCCCCGAGTAGCCGTAGTTGGGCACGAACGAGACGATGCGGAACCCGATCTCCTTGAAGGTGGCCAGCTTGCGGTCTGCGTTGCTGTACTCTCCCCTCCAGCCGGCATAGGTGACGCCGAGCGGGGCGGGAGTCGCCTGCGCATGCGACTCCACAATTGTTCCCAGAAATATCGTCGCCAACACGAAAAACAGGCTGCTCGGCTTCATGTGCGCAGCCTAGGCAATTCCGTGCTGATTCTCTGCCAGGACGCTACTCGACCCAGTCGGAACTTGCCTTGGCTGCCAGCCAGTTCTTCGTCACCGTGCCAAAGTCGGAGAGCGTAGTGAAGGCGCTGTTCGAGAACAAGTTGGGTGTCCACGAATTGTCGGTGACCCACGCTGTCCAGCTGGCACCGTAGCCGTCAACCTTCGCCTCGAAATCAGTTCCCCAGGTCGCACTGGAGGTTCCCAGATTCTTGTCGCTGCCGTTGAGCACATACCCCCACTCGGTGATGAACACCGGAGCCGTCTTCAAGGCGGTCGCGACTTGTTGCTGGAAGGACGTGCTCCAATTGCCTGGGTAGACGTGCGCGGTGTACACCAAGTTGGTGCCCGTCGGTGGACTGCTGGCGGCGTCGCCTGGGTGTTGGTCGTAGCTCATGGATGGAACGATGATGATGTTGTTGGCGCCCGCCCCGCGAATGGTCGTGAGCCAGTTCTGGACCACGGGCTTGAAAGTGGCCCACGATACCGAGCCGTCGATGGGTTCGTTGAAGGGTTCGTAGATGACGTTGGTGTAGCTCGCGAATTTCGGGGCGACGTCGGTCCAGAAGGTCGTCGCATCAGCGGCCGAATTGCCCGTGGTGACGTTGTCGATCTGGTGGTGATCGATGATGACGTACAGGTTCTTGCCGGTTGCGTAGTCGACCGCTGGCTTGAGAACCTTGCTGACATAGTCGGCGGCGGTCATGGGTGCAGTGGGGGTGCAATTTGCGCTCCCGCTGCCGCCAACCGGGTACGGCAGGGGCGAGCAATACGAACCTCCGCCGTTGTAGTCGATCTTTGGATAGACCGGCAGACGCACCACATGGCCCTGCAAACCAGCGGCGGCAATCTTGTCCATTCGCGCCGAGATTCCCGCGACGCTATTGCCGCCGTATGCGTAGAGCGCGCCGATGTCGATAAGCGCGGTCCCGCGCAGGACAATGGTCTTGCCCTCGGAATCCTTGATGAAAGCGCCCTCCACGTGCAAAGCAGGCAGAGCCCCGGTTCCGGTCGCGCCACCGCTGCCCCCGGCGCTGCCACCCGTCGCGCCACCGGTTCCAGTCGCGCCGCCCGTGCTCGCGCTCGCGCCGCCCTTTGCGCCGCCCGTGGCGTTCGCGCCGCCTGTGCTCCCGCTCGCGCCGCCCTTTGCGCCGCCCGTGGCGCTCGCGCCGCCCGTCGCGCCGCCTGTGCCAGTCGCGCCGCCCGTGGTCCCAGTCGCGCCGGCAGCCGCGCCGCCTGTGCCACCCCGCGCACACAGAACCTGGTTGCAGTTGCACGCGATGTAGTTGTAGCAGGAGGCTCCTGCCGGGCAGGACCACACGAAAGTGTCGCCGTTGGGGCAGTAGAGCGAAGCGCAGCAACCACCAGTTGGCGGAAACGTGGCTCCGCCGGTGCCCAAGACACCCCCGGTGCTGCTGCTTCCACCGGAGCCGATTGAGCCGCCGCTGCTATTCCCGCCGACGCCGGTTGCGCCACCCGTGTCTGTCGCGCCGCCACCGCCCGAGTCACCAACCGTGGCGCCACCCAAGTTAGAGCTGCCGCCCGTGCCCCGGTCGCCGCCAGTGCTCAAGCCTCCGGAGCTTCCCCCTCCTGACCCTCCGCTGGCTCCCGGGCCACCGCCGTTGATCGAACAGGCGCCCGCAAGGGCGGTGCCCAGGATCGCGATTCCCAGCAGACGCTTGCAGTTCGTCATGGTGCGGCCTTTCCGAGTGTCGAGTGGGTCTCAGTGTACTCGCTCGCCGGGTCGGTTGTCCCCCAGCGAACTAGCGAACGTCGATGCGGTAGTCGAAGCGCAATCCCGCGGAACGGGGGAAAGACGCCGCACGCACGGCCTTCTCGATGCACGCAGCGAGCGGCGTATTTGCCACGTTCCCGCCCACGCTCACTTGGGTGACGCGGCCTTCCTTCCCCACCACAAGATTCAGCTCGGCGATTCCCTTTTGCCCGAGCTGCCGCGCGCATTCCTTGCCGCGGGTCTTCACTTCCGCCATGACCCTGGTGATGTCGGACTGTGACAGCGACGGAAGGGGCGCCGGGGCATCATGCTTTGGCGGCGAGTCGGGCTTGCCTTTCTGCACGTCGTTCAACAGGGCGTCCAAGCCCTTGTCCTGGTGTGGTTTGCTCTTGCGGTCGGTAACCCCATCCGCCATCAGGGTATCGAGGGAATCGTGCGACGGGGAAGCCGCGGGTTTGGCCGCCGGCTCGCCTCTCGCTGTCCGCGGGGGCTCGTCGAATGACGGGTCGGACTTGCGGCCTGGCACAGCAGCCTTGGGCCGGTTCGCGTTCTCGGCACCGTCGGCAAAAGGATCGCGGAAAGGGACGTCCGCCGGGGCCGGCGTGTCCGCGTTGTCGCCTTTCATTGTGGTCGCGGCCCGACGGGACGAGGTCCTTGCCTTGCCCTTCGTGTGAGCTGAAGGCGCGACCGGCAATGCCACCACAATGGGCTGCGCAGGCTCCGCCGGGGCTGCGGTCTCGCTGCGCGCAGCGGGTGGCTGCGCCACGGTGCCGGCTGGCTTGTCGGACTCGGCAGGCTTTTCCGCCTGACGTGCCACAGGTTCTGCGGTCGTCGGGGCCAGCTCGACTTGCCCTTCGCCCGCCGGCGCCTGCTCAACACCAGGCGCGGACAGCGGCTCGATCGAGGGCCCCGCTGGCTTGAGTTTCTCCACGAATTGCGGAGGCGCCATCCCGAGCATCGAAGACGCGCGTTCCACCAGCATGAAAGCCTGGTCGATCAGGGCAGGACCGGCTGCAACCCCGCCCGCGAACACCAGCAACGTCCACACCAGCAGCCAGCCCCACCGCCGCTTGCGCGGAAGATCGGGTACCGTGAGCGGCCCTATGAACACAGGACTGCCAGAGTTTACCGGGGGCACTTGGGCACTGGGCCAGCGATCGCTTGGGGCCATGGCCTGGATTGTATCCCCTCTTTACCGGTTCACAATCGCCAGCTTGCACTTGTCCGTTCACAGCCGGATGTCAGCCGAGATCGACAATCCAGGGGCTGACTCCGGGTCCTGCCACCACCGCGTCAGGCAAACACACCCAGTGCGGACAGCGGTCGAGCAGCCAGGCGTCGGAGGAAGCGGCGACCCACCCGGTGGCGGCGATGGCGCGGTCAGGATTGTCGGCCAGCTCGACCTGCCAGGGCCAGCCTGCTGTTCTGGCCATCGCCTCGATCAAGCCGCGCAGCCGGCCGCTGTTTGACACGGGACGGTCGAGAAACCAACGCACCTCGGCCGGGGCAGCGCCGGCGATAGCATCGCCGAGCAGTTGCAGGGCGCGCTCGGTCTCCTGCACCTGGCGGTAGCTGCCGTGCACACTCGCAAGATCCCGCAGGGCCTGATCGCGGCCGCGCAACAAGAGACCGCCAGAAAGCGCCGCTTCACTGGTAATGAGGCAGTTGAACCCGTCCACGGCCAAGCGCAGGCCCTGTATCTCGCTCACAGTCAGCCGCCGCCGGCTGCGCTCGGCGGCCGTGCTTTCGCCACAGGAACTGCGCAGCACGGCCAGGCGCTGTCGCTCGCGCAGCCCAAAGTGATCGCCCACCAGCTTCAACGCCGCGACCGGACTGTACCCGCGCTGGAAGAGCCAAGACAGCTCCTCGGTCGCCTGGCGCAGAAGTGGCACTTCGACACCGGCGAAGAGACGGCTGTCAGCCGGATGGCGTCCGCGATGCTGGCGCTGGTCAGGCATGGCCAATCGTCAAGTGTTTCTGCGACGCGAAGTAAAGGAGATACTCGAACGGACGGCCAGCGCGCGTGATGGCGAAGGTGACCTCCTCGCACTGGCCGAATACTTCGGTCAATGCATCCCGTAGCCTGGCTGATCGGGACGACGACCAAACCGCAAGCAGGCCACCCGACCGAAGCGTCAGGAAGGATCTTTCGAGGAATGGCGACCGATAGAGCAGCGCATTTGATTCGTGAACCAGGAAGTCGGGGCCGTTGTCCACGTCGATCAGGATGAGGTCTACGCTCCTGGGTGGCAGCGATTCCACATAGGCGCGTAGGTCGGCGACATGCACCCGCACGCGCGAGTCCTGCAAAGCCATTCGGGCGTGGGGAATCAAGCCCTGCGACGCCCAATCCACCAGCAGACCTTCGATCTCGACCACGTGGATGGCGCGCGGCTTGGGCGACGCAATGACCTCCATCAAGGTGAACCCCAGGCCAAGTCCCCCGATCACGACGATCTCAGGATGGGACACGCGTGCCAGCGATTCGGACGCCAGCCTGCGTTCGGTCGTGCCGTCCTCCGAATCCATCAAAAACACGCCGTTGCAAATCAGCTCACACACCGTCGAGGGATCTGCGTCACCGCCTCGGCTCCGCCGGCGCAGAACGAGTTCTCCGAACTTGGATGTTCCGTGGGCGATGATTTGCGAGGTCACGAGAGTTTCATAATCCTATCGTTCGCAGGCACGCGCTTGGCGAAGGTCGAACAAGGAGAGTACGGGCACTAACCAGGATCTCGTAGAGTACGATCCAATACGTTGCTAGTTACCTATTTTCCACAGAGGCACAGAGGGCACAGAGATCGGATGAGAAGAAGGGATTCGGACGGCGCTGGATCCAACCCTTCTCTCTCTCCTCCGCCTCTGTGGCCTCTGTGTCTCTGTGAGGACTAGGTAACTTTGATCCACGGTCCGGAAGATGCTGGTCAGCGTCGTCGTCTCGGTGTTTCACCGAGCGGCCATGGTTGCAGTTTGGGCGAGGCGCGTGTGACAACGACCTCGTAGACCTTGGAGGGCGCGGGCGACTTGGGGTTGCTCCAGAAGCCGCACTTGGTTCGGCCCGGCGCCAGGCCCACCAGACGCAGATGATCGCCGCCGTCCTCGACGCGCACCACCGAGGTGTCGTCGCACACCAGTCCCACGATGATGAAGCCGAGGTGGAGCTGGTAGGCCTCGCCGACTTTGATGCGGATTTCCGGCAAGCCCTCGCCTTCCGCCCGAGCCGGCAAACCGGCGGCCATCAAGCCCGCTAGGGAAGCCATGCACAGCCACCAGCGCATGGCCCCCATGATAGCAGCAACATAGACAACCGACCTGCTGTGCGCGAAACCCGTCCACGGGCGAGCACCCCACCCGGTGGGGCCATGGTTGGCTCCCCGTTTCATGGGCCCAAAACGCCCGCCCCTGCTACTGTAACGGTCAGGCGGGCACGAGGTTCGCAGCGTGAACCCCGGCCTTAGTCTGGGAGGAAGTCACCATGGAACGGTACCTACGGCAGCTTCGAAATCGGTTGCAGGGTGATCTGAACCTGCGCGGGCTAGGCTCGGTTCTGCTGGTTGCAGTCCTGGCTGGTTGCTCTTCTTCAGGTTCACCGGATGCTTCAGGTGGCAGTGGCGGGGGTGCGGGCAGCGTCGCATCACCAGGCGGCAGTGCCAACGGCGGACAGACGTCGGCCGGCGGTACCACAAGTCTTGCCGGCGCAACAGTGACTGGCGGATCGAACGCCCCGGGTGGGGTCACCACCGGCGGCAGCACCGCGACCAGTAGTGGCGGGCTTGCCTCCGCTGGCACCACGGCCCAGGGAGGGACCACGACCATGGGCGGCATGACGTCGAGCGGCGGCAATGCCTCGGGCGGCGTCAGCTCGGCCGGCGGCATATCGAGCGTAGGTGGAACCGTTAAGACGGGGGGCACCCCCAGCACAGGCGGAACGACGGCCGCAGGTGGAACCGCGGCCACGGGCGGCAATTCGGCGACCGGGGGCAGCACGCGAACCGGCGGTTCCACCAGCACGGGTGGCAATTCGGCGACCGGCGGCAGCACGCGAACCGGCGGCTCCACCAGCACGGGTGGGGCGGCCACAGGCGGCGCGACCAGCACCGCAGGGACCACGTCCGCATGCGGCTCGAGTGGTGCGACCTACGACAGCAGCGCCGTCACCACCGTCTGCCCAGGGGCCGTGCCCGCGGGCATCACCTCGGCCTTCTGCAACTGTGTCAATGAAGGGCCAGGTTTCAAGACCGGCGCCTTCTCCGTCGCCAACAACGTCTGGGGATCGGGCCCAGGCCCCGAGTGCGTGTGGGCCACGACGTCAACTTTGTGGGGCGTGACCGCCAATCATCCCCAGACCAGCGGTGTCAAATCCTATCCCAACATTGGACTTTCACCCAAGTTGCTCATCAGCGGAATCAAAACCTACACCAGCAGCTTCGACATTACCGTGCCCGGCAACGTTGGGTCCTGGGAAGCCGCCTACGACATGTGGCTTCGGACCCCCGGCGGCGGGAACACGCGCATCGAGCTCATGGTGTGGATGTACACCTACAAGACGGGGCCGATCTCTTCCATTGTGGCCTCGACGAAGCCCACAATCGGCGACTATACCTGGACCGTCCACTATGGCAGCAACGGGAGCAATGCCACGATTTCGCTCGTCAACACCAACCCGACGACGGGCACTACCGCTAACGTCACATCGGGCACTATCGACGTCAAGGGCATCCTGGACTGGCTCATCGCCAACAACACCACCCAATATGGGCAATTCGACAACACTTGGACACTCGACCAGGTGCAGTGGGGCTTCGAGATCAGCGGGGACGGAGGATCGACTCAGGAGTTCATAAACAACTGCTTCTCGGTCTCGTCGAGCTAGCCTGGATGGTTTCCAGCTGCACCTAGAGGCACTAATAGCTGTCCGCGCATACCGCTTGTCCCGCATTTGAGGAGAAACGGGTCAACCACGTGATAGTCGACCTCGCCACGGGCCAGTGGCTGGGTTGGATCTCCTGCCTTCTGCCACTCCGACTGCGATAGGTCGTCAGGCGGATCGCTGCGCGGGCCAAGGTTTTGGCGACGAACGAAAGTTGGACGCGAGCCAATCTCGCATGTGCGCGTCCACAGGTATTCTTCCGCGCCAGCAGGCAAGCAAACCTCCACAAGCGCGAGGTTGACCCGGGAAGGCACCGGGTGCAGCATCGGCTCACGGTTGATTCTGCTGACAATTCGCGGGTGCGCACGCGGCCCGATCCACAACCGCCTCCATCGTTGACTCCCTCTTCAAATCTGTAGACGAGACCAAGGCCTATGCCAAGACTTTTCATCAGCCATACCCACGCGGACAAGCGCCTCGCGGACGCCTTCAAGCAACTCATGAACACGGTTTTGGGCACAGGAAGACATGCCTGAACAACAGGTAGTCTTGGAGACTCCGATCGCCTCGACCTGGCGGAGTCAGGAGAAGTGGTCGAAGGCGGCCGACGGGTTCAAGCAGAGCTACCAGCGATGGAAGCTGGTGGCGCTCGTCTTGTCCTGCGCGGGAGCGGTCCTGGCCGTCGCGAGCGACCAGATGGCGACCCACTGGGGGCAGTGGGCCACACATGCGCACGGCCGGGTGGCCTGGGTCGGCGCGCTGGCCCTCGTGCTCGTCCCGGTTGTGACCCAGCTGGGTACCAGCCGCAGCGCACTGGAGCGATGGCTGCGCGCCCGCTCGGTGTCCGAGCAGCTCAAGACCGAGATCTATCAGTACCTCACACGGACCGGACCCTATGTCGAGTCGCCGGCGGATCTGGTGCTGATCAAGCGCCGCGACAGTCTCCTGGAGAAGGTGGCCGATCTGGAACCGGAGATCGCCGGCCTGGTCGCCGAGCGGTCCCTGCCGCCCGTCAAAGACGTGTCCACATACATCACCCATCGGGTGAACGACCAGATTGATAACTACTACGAGCCAAGAGCCGCCCACCACCATCGCTGGGCCGTCATCTATCGTTGGATCGAGGGCATCCTGGCCGTCGTGGGAGCGGTGGTTGCCGCCACGTCACCCATCAAGGACAACCCCATCGCCGCAACCTGGGTTGCCGTGCTGACGACTGTAGGGACCGCGGTCGCGGCCCACCTCATGGCAGGACGCCACGAGCAGCTGGTGCCCGACTATCTCGCCACCGCGCGCCGCCTGCGATCGCTCAAGGAGATGTTTCTCGTCGCCAACCCGAACCCCGAAGCGGCGCCAGCGTCCGCGATCAACACGTTCGTGACCGCCGCCGAAGCGGCGATTTCCGTGCAAAGCGAGGGGTGGATGGCCGAATGGCTCAAGACCCCGAAGCCGGACGCCAAGAATCCCCAGACGGACACCACGCCCGCTGTCTAGCTGATTCCGGGTGACCCATTGCAGAGAGCATTGTGCGGGAAGAGTACTTGGAAAGGTGATCATGCCCGAGGCAGAACCCAAATCGCCAAGTCAGGAATTGCCGGCACCGACGCGATCCGAGGTGGCGGCCTGGATGCTGGAGGGGCTCGCCCTGCAGGACGTGCTGTGGTTGCACCATCTGCCTGCGCTTCTGGCCGGGCTGTTGGTGTACGAGCTGGATCACCTCACCGCGCC
>PMLB01000245.1 GCA_003158735.1 Myxococcales bacterium
GCCGGTCGCGATTGCGGCGGCGCCGACGCCATAACTGACCCACCCCCAGGTTTCAAGAGATTTGCGTTGGTTTTCCCTGTCTACCGTGGCTACATGCTTTTGCTCGTCAGAAGAGATGCTTTGTGTCTTCAAGGCCAATCCAACCCCTGCGCCGACCGCAGCCAGCCCAACGGCTGCGCAAACCACTCCCGCCGTGCGTAGACTCTTGCTGTGGTCGTCCTCAAGCGGCAGTGGCGCCGGCTCGACCACAACCAGAGGTGTTGCTGTCTCGGAGACTGGCGCAGGGGTTTCCGTGCGGGCAATAGGTGGCGGCGCTGCGACGGCTGGCGGTGGCGCGAGCTGAGCTGACTTGCCGAGAGACCTTTCGCAGTCAGCAATCTGCTGGTCTGCGTCGGCCTTGTCGCTATCGGTAAGATCCTTGGCTATACGTAGATACTCGCGAAAGCGGCCGATGGCTTGTTCCCATCGATTATTTTGCTGATAGCAGCGGCCCTGATTGTAGACGTAGGTAGGACTGCTCGTTTCGACAAAAAGGTCGCTCAAGATGTCCACGCCCTTCTGGAAGTCCCCTACCGAGCATGCCTTCTTGGCGGCCTTCTCTTGGCCAGTTCTCGACTTCGCCTTCTCCGCCGAAGCTAGGCCGGTCGAGGCAACTATCGTCAAGACAAAGAATAGGGATGAGAATAGGCGCATCCTGGTAGGAAGACTATATACCACGCTCCGCTACTCCACGCGTCAGAAAACCGTAAACCGACTGCGTTTCCCGGGCCGGCTCGTGTCAGCTGCGCGCTCGCCCAGCGTACATCCCTGGGTTGTTACGGGAGTTTGGATCTTGGATTCGTCAGGGGTTGGCGGATGTCGCGTAGGTCCCTGGATTCGCAAGACCCTCTTGCGTTCCCGTGACAATTGCATTGACAATTGTCGGTTGGGTCTGAGCGCCAGTGGTTCTGTCGAAGATGGCGTACGAGCCCTTGCCTGAGCCCCCGTTGTCCCACCACACAGGACACATACCAGCGGCTGCTGTGTCTCGAGAATAGGCGTGGGCATGGGTAACCCTATTTGCCAAGGTTTGGCCACCCATGGATCCCCATTCGCCGATGACGATGCCCCAGTTGGGCAACCAGCCTAGGATCTGCGTGACGGAATTCGTCATGCTGGTATAGTCCGAGGCGCTTCCCCATGCGTAAGGAGTTGTGCTCAGGCCGAAATTCGTGGGCTGATAGGTGTGAACCGAGAAAACGAGATTGGGGTCGTTAATAACGGAAATCTTCAACATCGTGCTTATGCCCGTCGAAGACGGGCTAGCGCCTTGACCTTGGATCATGACGACGCGCGTAGCGTTGGCTCCGCCGGTGCCTCGGACCGCATTGACACACGCCTCGACGTACGCATTGAGGTCAGTCCCGCCACCGCCAGGTTCGTTGAAACATTCGAACATCAGTTTGCTACTGAAACCCGCGAAGGCGGTGGCGATCTGTTTCCAGATCGCAGTTGACTCGGCTGCCACCGGGGTGGGGTCTGAGGGGAAAGTCACCCAACCATCGTGGTGGGTATTGACGAAGACGTACATGCCCGCGTCGATGGCCCACTGCGCTGTTTGTACCACCGAGGCCATCCACGTTGCATCGATGGTGTAGTTGGGCGCGGCGCCAAGGTGGGGGCCTGGCCCCCAGGTGACTGGGAGCCGCAGAAGATTGAAACCCGCTGCGTGCACGGCGTTAATCAGGGTTTGGTTGGGCGCCGGGTTTCCCCAGCTGGTCACTTGGGGAGAACCATCGAAGGAGTTGCCCAGATTCCAACCCGGGGACATGGCCTTGACCAAGGCTAGCATCGCCGGGTTCCTTCCACTGGTGGCCGTGTTCCCGGCGGCACCCGGGGATCCGCCGGTAGCCGTGGTGCCGCCCGTTCTTCCGCCGGTGGCCGTGGTCCCGCCTGTCGTTCCCCCGGTGGCCGTGGTGCCGCCCGTCCTTCCGCCGGTGGCCGTGGTTCCACCAGCAACTGTGGATCCGCCGGTGGCGGTAGTCCCGCCGACAACCGTGGAGCCACCGTTGGCCGTGGTGCCGCCCATTCTTCCGCCGCTGGCCGTGGTCCCGCCGGCAACCGTGGAGCCACCGTTGGCCGTGGTGCCGCCCATTTTTCCACCTGTGGCCATGGATCCACCGCTGGATGGGGAGCCGCCGCTCGTGGGACTGCCTCCTGTTGCGCTAGTGTCGTCGGTTGAGCCACCGGAAGGTTGTATGCTTCCTCCAGGCGCGAGCTCCCCCCCTGTGGCCGGAGTCGTCGTGCTGCCGCCAGTCTCGACCTTCCCCCCGGTGCTCGCGGTACTGCCGCCTGTCTCCGTCGGGGTGGTGCCGCCGGAAGGCGAGCCGCCGGACGGCGTGGTGCTGCCTGGTCCCGTGTCCGAGTTGCCGCATGCTGGGAACAGCATTCCCAAGCTGCCGGCAAGCAGGAGTGACGTCCAAAGTCCACCTTTTTCACGTTGGATTGTGTTCTCTCGTTGCATGCGCTTCTCCCTGTGATGGAACCGACGGTCGCGTTCTTATTGGTTCAGTAGCAGTGACCAAAAAAGTGGCTCACGAATGGCTCACTTTTTTTTGTGCGCAAGAACGGGGCGCTGGCGGTTAGGCGCGTTGCGCCGGCTGTCCTCCCGCGGCAACCCGCGATCCGGGGCCATTGCGTGGCCGATTCTGGGAAGGGGTTGAACCCGTAATCCTGACTGGCAGGAATGGGCTTGCAACGGCGCGGATGGCCGCTTCGAACCACAGGGCAAGAATGTGCCCGTGCTACTGGACGGTGCAGTAGTAATTGTCGGTATCGAGTCGTCCCGTACCGACGAATACCTCGGTACCCGCTTCGATGCTGGTCAGATAATGCGAACTGCTCATCCAGCCTTTGTTCACCAAGTCCTTGAGGAAGTCCATCATGTTCAGCGTGGCCGACGTGGTGTTGACGGTACGCACGTAGGAGTACACGTTCCAAGTGCCGGTGCTTCCCTTGTGCACCTCCCAGGAGGCGCCGCCGATGGAAGTCGTGGAGTCCACGCCGCCGATGGGTCCTGCTCCGCCGGTTTTGTACAGCCAAATCATGATCTCTTCCGTCGGCTGGTCGGCGTAGCCTGGGTTGGCCAAAGCGTGAGCGAAGAGATCGTAGGACACGTCGATGGTCTGCCCCGGGGTGACTCGATAGTTCCAACCACAAGTCACGTTCTTGTTGGCTGAGATCTGCACCGGGAGCCCCGTGCCGGTTATCTTCCAGCCCCAATGCCAACCAAGGACAGCACTGGCATAGGATTTTACCTGGTTGCTGGTGCCGCTCCAGTTCCAATCCGTGCCCCACCCAATCGTATTGCCGGAAGTGCAGGTATCCCAAATGCCTTGCCAGCCAGTCGCTCCAGAAATGCCCCACAAGTTGTTGTTGATCCAGTACTTGTTCTGGGTAATGGAAGCATACGTCGTTTTCGTGTAGTCGAGTTGCGACATGCCGGAGGTGCAGGTGCTGGCCTGACAACTGCCTGCCGAGCAGATGCCAGTGCAAGGCTTGCCGCAGCCGCCGCAGTTCTGAACGTCGATCTGGGTATTCACGCATTCTCCACTGCAGTCCGTGTAGCCGGATGGGCAAATGCACTTTCCCGCCTGGCAACTGCGGGTGGCCGAACAAGCGTTGCCGCAGGCGCCGCAATGCACATTGTTCGTTTGGGTGTCTACGCAACCGGTGCCGCAGATCGAAAGCCCGGTGCCACAGGCCGTGCTTCCGATGAATTCGATGTCGTCGATTGCGAGACTGTAGGCGCCGGGTGTGGCAACGTAGCCGGCGTCCCCAGGCGCCGCCACGTAGTTGAGGGACACGTTGAAGGTAAGGCCGGAAATGTCATTTCCGGTGGTGGTGACGTTGGCCCCATTGGCGATGCCTGGAGTGAAAGTGCCCCAAGGTACCAATACCTGGGTCCAGGTCGTCGTGACTGGAAAATCAATGTAGGGCGATTTGCATATTCCCGAACAGGTGCCCCCACCGTAGCCTGTCGTATCAGGGACGGTCGTTTCTGGGTTACTGAAGGAGAACGACGCCTTTCCGGTAGGCGTTGTCCCCTTAACCCAGAACGAAATGCCCTGGTAGGCCGAAGCATCGATGCAGCCCATCCACATGCCTAGGGCGCCGCCCCAGCTACTTGATTGGGTGTTGGAGATGCTTATCGCGTATTTACTGGCGTTGGCCCCAGATGCGGGCATCGACAAGAGTGGAGTGCCGGTTCCGTCGTCATACTCATAGAATCCCGCGTAGACTGTATTGGTCGCACCTGCGGGAGCGTTGAAGGCAAAAACCCAGTTCGTGACCGGATTCGTCCCATCATAGGTGTCGAAATTCACCAACAAGGGAGAACCCAAAGTGGTCTTCTGGTAGCAGTCTTTCACCGGGCGACAGACCCCCGCCGTACAGATCCCGCTGGCGCAAACCGTAGCGCACTTGCCGCAGTTCTTGGGATCGGTTTGTAGGTCGGCGCATCCCCCAGTACAAGCCGTTTGCCCCGCGGTCGTGCAACTGCAGACGCCCGCAGAACAATTCGCTCCCGTCCCACAGGCGACACCGCAACCCGTCGTCCCACAATGGGCAGGATCGGTCTGCAGATCGGCGGGGGCGAGACATACTCCACCGCAAAGGGTGCTACCGGTCGGACATTGACAGACCCCCGACACGCAGACTTTCCCCCCCGTGCAGGTGAGGGCGTCGCAAGACAGAGTACTGGTGGCTGCGACGGTACTGCTGGCACCGCCCGTAGTCGTCACGCCGCCAACGCCGCTCGTCGTGGTGCTTCCGCCCGAGGTCGGAACGCCACCAGCCCCCGTCGTAGTGGTACTTCCGCCCTTGGTCGCTCCGCCGATGGTGTTTCCACCCACGTTGTTTCCGCCCAGGCTCGCTCCGCCGCTGGTTGCGCTGCCACCCTTGGTTGCGCTGCCTCCGAAGTTGCTCGTGCTGTTGTTCCCGCCAGCGGTCGAGCCGCCGAAAGTCGAGCCACCCATGGTCGCATTGCCGCCCCCGCCGCCAGAACTGCTGCTTCCACCTGCGGCACCGCCTGAGCTAGACACGGCCCCGTTGCCACCCATGCTGCTATTGGCGCCACCCAGGTTCTGGGTGCCACCCACGTTGCCGGTGGCTGCGCTGTTTGCGCTGCTCGTCCCCCCATGGCCAATCGCTCCACCTGAGGTCTGCGGCGATGTCGTGGTCGATTGCGGGGTACATCCGGCCGCAATCATGAAGGTGGAGAATAGCGTAACGCCCAACTTCAGCCAGGCACTCGAATTTGGCGATTGCATAGACGGCCTCCGATCCTCGGCGAGCCAAGCGGTACCTAAGACAAGCTGCAGCCTGTTACCATCACAGGAACCGTGTCCAGAGATATTTGCAGAATCCCTGTCGCCGCGGGTCGCCGGTGTGTGGTGCCTGAGTTTTCTTGGAGGTTTTCCTTGAGTCTCCCTTGAACGTCGGTGGACTGCCCCGCGATCGCCGTTGAAGCGGGTGGTGGCTGGCGTGAACGACAGCCAGGACGGCCATGCCGAGGGGAAAACGTCGTCGTTGGGTCGAGCAGGATGTAGATCGGGGCCGAGGAAGTCTGGAATCTTTCGTCGGGGACAAACGCCGGGCATGGCTTTCCCTTGGCCGCTGGTCGGTGGTCAGCGCGGTGGTGGCCGATCCCGGTCAGGCCGGAGCGTTGAATGGCAGGGCTGGTGGAAAGGCCCACAGGGGAAACATCTCCGCCAACTCTCGTGCGCGGTCGCGTAGGCGCTCGGCGCCGGCGCGGAAAGCGTCGACAAAGGCGCGGTACTGGGCGCGGAACTCGAGCTCGGTCTTCTCGTCCGAAGCGTGGACGAATGGCGCGGGGCTGCGGTCGGTGGTGGTGGGACGGCTGTGCGGGTCCTGGGCCAGGATGGCAGTGACGCCCATGGGCTCTCGACCTTTGGCTTTGTTTTCGGCCTCGGCCGCAGCCTGGATCTCTTTGACGATGCGGCGGCATTCGGCCTGGCGCTGGTCTGCGGTCAGGTGCGCCAGGCAAGGCAGGGGCGTGAGGTTGACGTCGAAGGTGGTCGCGAATTGCGACGGCAAGACGGACTCGCCGCGCTGGCGAGCGATGTACTCGGCGCTGCGGTCGAACCAAGTTCCGCGTAGCAACTCGCCGGTGGTGAGTGCGGCGATGCAGTTGGGACCTGGCCACTCGCCCGATTTTCCTACAAGGCCTTCTTTCGCGCCGTGGGCTAAAATGTAGCGTAGGCGTGCATGGGCGGCCTTCTCGTCGGCGACGACGATGGAGCGATAGCGGCGCGACCACAGGCGATCACGCCACAGGTGGAGGCGCCCCGCCTCCTTGGCGATGTTGGCGTTTACAAACTGCATGAACTTTGCGAGCTGGCCGGCGCTGGACGGCGACAGGAGAAAATGGGAATGGGTCGAGACCAGGACGAAGGCATGGATGGCCATGCCGTACAGGCCTTGGGCCTTGCCGATGACGCCGAGAATGATGTCGGTCAGCTCGGGCGAGGGTCTGAGGAGTAGCCTGCCCTGGATAGTTCGGGTGGTGATCTCGACGAGGGCATTCGCGGGCACGAAACGGAGAGGTCTGGCCATGCCTGGTTTTCGGCAATCGTGAGCACCAGTTGCTCATGAAAACGCTCATGAAAACTCTGGCACCTACCCCGCGCACCTACCCCGCGCGCGCGCTCATGAAAACTCGGGCACCTACCGCGGGGCTCATGAAAACTCTGGCACCTACCGCGGGGTGAGCCTGCCCCGATTTCGTGGACACCTCCGATATGATGGAGGACATCCATGGAACGAAGAAAGAGACGGACATTTACCCGGCAGTACAAGGCTGAAGTCGTGCGCTTGGTGCGCACGAGC
>PMLB01000017.1 GCA_003158735.1 Myxococcales bacterium
CGTCTCCGCGAACTCCTTTCGTCGAACGTCGACCTGGCCCGCAAGCTGACCTCCCTCGAACAAAAATGCGACTCCCAGTTCAAAGCCGTCTTCGACGCCATCCGCGCACTCATGGCCGCCCCGGCAATGACCAAGAGAAGGATCGGATTTCGGTCGGAATAGACTCAACATCCCTGGCGATGCGGCGAGGGGAAACCGGTCCCGCCACAAGTGAGTGACGGGCACGTCAATCAAGCGTCTGGCACCACCACGGCGCTGGCACCACCACGGCGCTGCGCGGCCTGGCCCTACTTCTCTGTGGCCCTGCGAGCGTCGTGCTCCGTCACACCCTTCTGTATCCGGTTCAGCCGAGCCCAAGAACGATCGTTTCAAAGTCCCTCCAAAGGATCCCCCAGAGCGCCGTTGATTTCGAGACCGCCGAAGGTTTTCGACCGTGCACGCGTGCGGTGCCTGAGTTTTCTTGGAGGTGGGCCTGAGTTTTCTTGGAGTTTTCTTGGAGGTGGCCCCGCGATCACTGTTGAAGGGGGTAGTGGCTGGCATAGACGAAAGCCAGGACGGCGATGCCGAGGGGAAAACGTCGTTGTTGGAACGGGCAGGATGGTGATCGGGCCGGGGAAGTCTGGAATCTTTCGTCGGCGACAAACGCCGGGCATTGCTTCCCCTTGGCCGCTGGTCAATGGGCTCGTCAGCGCGGTGGTGGCCGGTGCCGGTCAGGCCGGGGCATTGAAGGGCAGGGCTGGCGGAAAGGCCCACAGGGGAAACATTTCCGCCAACTCGCGGGCGCGGTCCCGCAGGCGCTGGGCGCCGGCGCGGAAGGCGTCGACAAAGGCGCGGTACTGGGCGCGGAATTCGAGTTCAGTCTTCTCGTCGGATGCGTGGACGAATGGCGCGGGACTGCGGTCGGGGGTGGCGGGACGGCTGTGCGGATCCTGGGCCAAGATGGCGGTGACGCCCATTGGTTCTCGACCTTTGGCTTTGTTTTCGGCCTCGGCCGCAGCCTGGATCTCTTTGACGGTGCGGCGGCATTCGGCCTGGCGCTGGTCTTCGGTCAGGTGCGCCAGGCAGGGCAGGGGCGTGAGCTTCACGTCGAATGTGGTGGCGAACTGCGAGGGCAAGACGGACTCGCCTTCGCGTTGGCGTGCGATGTACTCGGCGCTGCGGTCGAACCAAGTTCCGCGCAGCAACTCGCCGGTGGTGAGGGCGGCGATGCAGTTCGGACCTGGCCACTCCCCCGATTTCCCCACAAGCCCTTCCTTCGCGCCGTGGGCCAGGATGTAGCGTAGACGTGCATGGGCAGCTTTCTCGTCGGCGACGACAATGGAACGATAGCGGCGCGACCAGAGACGATCACGCCACCGATGGAGGCGCCCAGCTTCCTTTGCGACGTTGGCGTTCACGAACTGCATGAACTTCGCGAGCTGGCCGGCGCTGGAAGGCGACAGGAGAAAGTGCGCGTGGTTCGAGATGACCACGAAGGCATGGATGCTCATCTCGTAGAGATCCTGGGCCTTGCCGATGATGCCGAGGATGATTTCGGTCAGCTCGGGCGAGGGTTTGAGGAGGAGCCTGCCCTGGATGGTACGGGTGGTGATCTCGACGAGGGCATCTGCGGGCACGAAACGGAGAGGTCTGGCCATGCCTGGTTTTCGGCAATCGTGAGGACCAGTTGCTCATGAAAACGCTCATGAAAACTCTGGCACCTACCGCGGCGAATCGTCGAGCGCGCGCTGGCCGATCAGCGAAAACCCTTGGCAAGGAGCCCCGCCGAACACCACATCCACCGCACGATCTCCAATCCGTGCAGCGGAGCGGAGTTTCTTGCCGGACAAGCCGATGACCGAATGCGGCAGCATTGCGCAGTCAGGAAAGTTGAATTGGTGAATCGCGGCATGGACGGGATCGATCTCGACCGCTGCGACCACGTCGAAACCGGCCTGCTCGAATCCCAGACTCATTCCTCCAGCACCGGAGAAAAGGTCGATGCCGATGGGACGAGCACTATCGATCATGGGTTGTTCTTACCATGATCGACCGACCGCCGTCCCGTGTGGAATTTGCTAGGGTACGACGACGTGACAACGGGTTCGAGGGTGCCCGCCCGTCCCCCGGTGTGCATTTTCAAGGTCCTTCACCGGTCCGTCCGCCCAGAGCCTCGCTGTTCGACGGCGAAGGCCACCCCAGCGCTCATGAAAACTCTGGCACCTACCCCTCGGCGCGCGGGCCGCTTTATCGATGGCACCTACCTCGCTTCTTCGCCATCATCGATCTGGTTGTATGTGGTCTCCGCGAAAGCGGAGATCCTATCTACGTCGACGGACACGAGTTGAAGATCATCGCGCCTCAGCACGAGACTGTAGTCAACGTTTGCATCGGTCGGAACGTCACAGCTGGTCCAGAAGAAGCTGCCGAATGGATCGTCTTCCGTCGCAAACCACTCTCTGACGTCCTCGTGTCTCATGTCGTCGCCATCCGCGCTCAAGCTTACCTCAACCTTAAAGCACGTATTTGCCCTCACTAGCAGGTCGCCTTCAGGAAGCCGGAGCACCCGGGTGACTTCGGTTTCGCCCATCTTCAGCAGCTTCGACAACCTCGCCTGCGCGTGATTGGCATCAAAAGGCGAAAAGCCGTCATCGAAATCGTGCTCCCGGAGAAATTCAAACAGAGACTCCTGTGCCCAGCACCCGACGGAGAATCTGTCCTCTGCGTCGTCGTTGAAGCGTCTTTGCAGCTCCGTGAGCGTTTCGAGGGCCGGGAGGATAAGCTGGCGATTCAATGCGGAAAGTGAGTCAAAGAGGGTGACTTCTGCCTGCGCCCTTTTTCCGTGCAAGTCGTCAGCAAAATGCTGGTGCAGCTCTCCCTCGCCAAAGTCCCGCGAGTTCGCTGTCATGAAAGCTATGGGCTCCGCGTCGTCTTGTGCCAGCAAGAGGACGCTCTCCCACACCAAGAAATCTCGGTATCCCTTTTCACCTCGGTGAAAAGGCCTCCTCTCGGTCAAGATGCGGGCAACAACCTGCGGATGGGGCGGCGTCGGATATGGCGCAAGCCTGCAGTGATACTTCTTGAAAACCTGCCGCAAATACTTCGCGTAGTCCTCATCCGCACCTTCGCGTAGAAGCGCTTCCGCCACATTCTCCCGTCCAACAAGTTGAGATGCCTTGGCGGATAGCTTGCGCCATTCTTCGCCGATTTCTGCCAGACCCCTTCGGTGATGGGCGACAACCTCATCGAGAACTACCTCGGGGATGATCACGGTGGTCCCGGTTCGCCTCGCGGAGGTCAGAAGAATACGAAACTGGGCGCCTTCCAACCGTGGATCGGCGCAGATGATTGAGGAGTCGAGAATCACTCGCATGAAGTGCCTTGTCTGGCCAAACGTTCTACTAGCCTGCAGAGAATACCCCAATATCTCCGGGAACGTCACGCAACCTGATGGGCGCCGACCAGGTGAACGAATTCGACGTCGGGCATCACATCCCTTCCAGCTTCCCGATCGTCGCCGCCCCGGGTGCTCTCGGCAGAAACGTGCTGGCGGTCGCGGAAATCAGCACCACGGCTGCGCATCCAATGACGTTGTACCAAAGGAAGCCGACGTTGGTTCTCAGGAAGAGGACAATGACCAGCGCCTCCGAAAGCAAAGCGGCGACGAACACGGCGGTTCCCTGCACGCGACGCAAAAAGAACGCCACGGTGAAAATGCCCAGCACGGTACCGTAGAAGAGGGAGCCGAGGATGTTGACCGCCTGGATGAGATTGTCGAGCAGCGACGCGAAAATGGCGAAGAGCAGGGCCAGAATTCCCCAGGCCGCGGTGAACCAGCGCGCGGCGCGGACGTAGTGCGCGTCACTGGCATTCTTGCACAGTCCGCGGCGGTAGAAATCGACCACCGTGGTCGATGCCAGCGCCGATAGTTCACTGGCTACAGCGGACATGGCTGCGCAGAAGATCACCGCGAGAAGCAAGCCGACGATGCCACGCGGAAGGTTGCGCATCACGAAGGACAGGAAGACGTAGTCGGCGTCCTTCGTGTTCGCGTGCGGCACCGCCGCGGCCACGACTTGTTTCATTTCGCCGCGAATGGAGGCAAAGCTCGCCTCGCTCTCGCGCACGGAGCGCTCGGCCACCGCGATGGAGGTCGCGTCGTGCCGGTTGAGGGCGTCGTCGAGACGCTCGATTGCGGCGCGCTTGTGCGCGAAGGCGGCCACGTGGTCGCGTTCCAGGGCGGCCGCGTGGGCCGCGTGGGGCGTTTGATAGACGCGGGCCAGTTCCGGCTGATTGAAGAAGACCGGCGGCAGATTGAATTGATAGAAGACGAAAACCATCACGCCGACCAGCAGCACCAGAAACTGCATGGGAACCTTGAGCAGTCCGTTGAAGAGCAAGCCCAAACGGCTTTCAGTAATGGATCGGGCCGCGAGATAGCGCTGCACCTGCGACTGGTCAGTGCCGAAGTAGGCCATGGCCAGGAAGAAGCCACCCAGAAGGCCGGACCAAAGGGTGTAGCGCCGGCTCGGATCGAGCGAGAAATCGATGATGTTCAACTTGCCCAGGGCGCCCGCGATGTGAAAGGCGTTGCCCAAAGACACTGAAGCCGGCAAGCGCCTCACGATAACGACGAAGGCGACCACCATCCCGCCCAGCATCACAACCATCTGATGTTTCTGGGTCTGACTGACGGCGCGCGTGCCCCCTGCAACGGTGTAGAGAATCACCACGCCACCCATACACAGGCATGTCAGGCGCAGCGGCCAGCCCAGGACCGTGGACAGGATGATGGCGGGTGCGTAAATGGTGATGCCCGCGGAAAGCCCCCGCTGCAGCAGAAACAGGAAGGCCGCCAACTGGCGGGTCTTGCGGTCGAAGCGACCCTCGAGAAACTCGTAGGCGGTATAGACGCGCAGTTGGAAATAGCGTGGTACGAAAACTGCCGACAGCACAATCATGGCCAGGGGCAGGCCAAGGTAGAATTGCAAAAAGCCCATGCCGTCTTGGTAGGCTTGGCCAGGCGTCGACAGGAACGTCACCGCGCTGGCCTGGGTTGCCATCACCGACAAGCCGATGGTGTACCACCGGTCCTGGTAACCGCCGCGCAGATAGCTGGCCATGTCCTGCTGGCCGCGCGTTTTCCACACCCCGTACGCCACAATGACGCCCAGGGTGCCGAAAAGAACCAGCCAGTCGAGCGCGCTCATCGGTAGGCGAGGGTGATGGCTATGAAAAGCGCAATTTCGGCAAGAAGGGCGCCGGCCACAACCCAATAGAAGCCGGCCCAACTGAGAAACGGTGGCGCCGCGCGAAGCTCTCCGCGCGCTGCCGGCTCCGGCTCATGGGGCATGGGGTTCCTTGATGCCGGCCAAAAGATTGGCAAAGAGGCGGAAAGCGCCCGGCACGCCTGCTGGCAATTGGCGAAAGAATGCCAGGCCAGTGTAGATGAATGTTCCCTTGCCGTATTGTGCGGCCAAGATGCCGCCGGCCAGGGCAGGCTCGCCGGGATCGCTCATGGAGACGACAGTCTGATAGCGGGCGTCCCAATGGGAGGCGAAATACAGCCCGCGCTCTTGCAGCCAGCCATCGAAATCGTGGTCGCCAATCTTGTTGGGAAAACTGAGGAGCGAGTGGGCAGGCGAGGTGAATTTGATTGGGGCATTTTCGTCGGTCACGCGTTCGTGGCCGATCTCCAAGGGAAAGGGCCCGATGGGCGTGGTCAGGGGGCTCAAGCGGCTATTGGTGTTGTATTGAACCACCAAGGTGCCGCCCGCCTGCACATAGGCCAGAAGAGCTGGCTGGGCTGCGCGTAACAGTGCGCGGCTGTTAAAGGCGCGCACGCCTGTCACGACTGCATCGAAATTGGCAAACGCGGC
>PMLB01000421.1 GCA_003158735.1 Myxococcales bacterium
GGAGCAGGCCCCGACCCATCTTCGCGAAAGCTACTGCGCGTTCTTGCAGCGGCACGGCCACCGCTGCGTACGAGAAGCGGAGCTGCGAGAGAAGCCTTGGGAAGAAGACCAGGAGCAATTGGTCTCCATGATTCAGGCTTCACTGAAAGCCGGAAAACTATCGAAGAGCAAGGGCGACAGCGCGCAAGAGCTGCGTGCACTGATGAAGCAACAGCTCACGTTCGCCCAACGCGTTTTCATCAACCTGTTCAAGAGAGCCGCCCGCAAGGCCGTCGCCAACCGTGAAATGACCAAGGCCCTGTCCATGAAGATGGTCAATCGAACCCGCACAGCCTACCGGAGCTATGCCAGGACGCTGGTGGACCGTGGTCTGCTCGACGACACCGACCAGATCTATTTTCTGACCCGAGAAGAGATCGGGCGACTCATCGCGGATCGCGACCCCGCTTGGAAAGCCAAGGCCAACAAACGCAGGGCTCAGCTCCCTGAGACCGCCAAGCTGCAATTCCCGTTGATGAACGTGGGCATCCCTGAGCCGCTGGAGGAGGAGGAACCGGTCGCCATCACTGGCAATCAGATAAGAGGCATCCCGGTCAGCCGCGGCATAGTCAAAGCCCGCGCCCGCATCGTGAACAGCGTGGCCGAAGCGGCCGCGCTGCAACGGGGCGAGATCATGGTGGTGTCGTTCACCGACATCGGCTGGACACCCTACTTCAGTCTGATTGCGGGGCTGGTCACCGAGATCGGAAGTCCCTTGTCCCATGGTGCCGTCGTGGCTCGCGAATATGGCATCCCCGCTGTGGTTTCCGCCAAGGGCGCCCGAACATTCATCAAGACCGGGGATATGGTGACGCTGGATGGAGCAAGAGGGACTGTCGAGCTGGTCAGTGAATAGGTTCTTTCCGACATAGCGATTCTGCACGAGGACCAACGCGTCAGTGGATGCTTCGTCGGCACAGTCAGGCAGCGTTGGCGCGCGATCTTTCCACACCGGCAGGTAACGTCCGTTACCCAGAGGTGACGCTCATCCACGCTTCGCTCCGATGGCTGCGGTCTCTTGCCAGAACGAGTTGCAGTGCCGGAAACTAGCTAGTCGGGACGTCTTGAGATGATCGTGGGCGCGCCCAATTCGCTCTTGGGCGCGCTGTGGTATTGCTGCAGGCGGTACTGGACGGTTCGCACGCTCATGCCCAGAATATCGGCCGCCTTCGTGGTGGAACCGCCGGTCGCCTCCAAGGTGGTCAGGATGGCGTGCCGTTCGATGTCTTCCATCTTGGAGCCCGGGATGCGAATGCCGGCCGTCCGCACCGCTGCGGGCCCCACATTGGGCGGAAGCTCCGCGGCCGTCACGCGCGGCCCACTGGCCAGCACCACCGCATGCGCGATGGCGTTCTCCAACTCGCGCACGTTGCCCGGCCACTCGTAGGCGGCCAGCCTCTCCAGGGCCTCGTCCGAGAAACCCTCCAAAGGCTTGCCGTCCTCGCTGGCATACTTGCGCAGAAAGTGTATCGCCAGCGCCAGGATGTCAGAGGGGCGCGCACGCAAAGGTGGCAGATCGACGTTGACCACGTTCAGCCGATAGAAGAGATCCTCACGGAAACGACCCATGGCCACTTCTTCACGCAGGTCGTGGTTGCTGGCCGCGATTACGCGTACGTCCACATCAAGAGTTTCTTCGCCCCCCATGCGCTCGAACGTGTGGTCTTGCAGAAAGCGCAGGAGTCTCACCTGCAAAGCGGGCGGAAGGGCGGAGATCTCGTCGAGAAACAGGGTACCACCGGCCGCCTGCTGCAGCCGTCCTTCACGGCGGCCCGAGCTTCCGGGCAGGGCGCCGTTTTCATGGCCGAACAGCTCACTTTCCAGAAGGGGTTCGGCCAAAGCCGCACAGTGGAGCTTGAGAAAGGGTTCCTTGGCGCGCGGGCTGTGTTCGTGAATTGCGGCGGCGATCAACTCCTTGCCCGTCCCAGGCTCGCCCGTTATCAGCACGCTAGCCTTGGACGCTGCAACCTGGGGCAGCACCTTGAGCACAGTCTGCATGGCGGGTGAGCTGCCCACCAGGTTCCTGAAGCTGTAGCGCTCGGCCAAGCGGGCCCGCAGCAGCCCGGCTTCGCGGCGAAGCCGCAAGCGGTCCATCTCGCGCGCGACAACCAGGGACAGCTCCGTGAGATCGAGCGGCTTGGTTAGATAGTCGGCCGCGCCCTGCTTGAGCGCCGTGACCGCAGTCACCACATCGGCAAACGCGGTGGTCACGACCACGGGCAAATCGTACCCGCCGCTGCGCAGCTTGCGCAGAAGCTCCAATCCGTCCATGCCAGGCATCTTCAGATCGGTGAGCATCAGATCCGGCGCGAAGTCAGGCACTTTTCCCAACCCCTTGAATGCGTCGGCTGCCGTCTCGACCGTGTAGCCACCATCCCGCAAGGCTTCGGCCAGCGCCCCCCGGGCGTCTGCGTCGTCATCCACTACCAGGACTCTGCCCTTCATGTGTTCCTAGTTCTGCAACACCTGCGCCATCGCGCTCGGTCTGGCGCTTTTGGGCGAACGCGGCGGGTCGAACTGCACCAGCACGATGGGTGGTGACCGCAAGGGAACCGGGTTTGCGTCGCCAGTCGGAAGGGCGTAGCCGGGGCCGGACGGCCCGGACCTCTCAAACGCCTGTGGACTTCCCGGCGCATCCTGATATCGTTTCTCCAGTCCTTTTCACGTCGTTTCCGT
>PMLB01000219.1 GCA_003158735.1 Myxococcales bacterium
CGTCGTGCCTGCGCTCGGCGTGCCCGCCATGGCGCCTGCCACTCCCGTCGTGCCTGCGCTCGGCGTGCCGGCGGCGGCGCCCGCCGTGCCGGTCGTCCCAGCGGCGGCGATGGTGCTCGGGTTGTTGCTACCGCAGCCGTGGGCAAGGAGCAGTTGTGACAAGAGCGCCACTGTTCCAATGTACGTTGCAGACCGTATTGTCATCGAAGCCCTCGCTTTTTTTCTTGGGGTTAGTCTTGCGTTTCCACTGGTTGGTGCCCGAAGCAGTCACAGTTTTTCGCAAACTTCACCCTAGTTGGCGCTCACATCTGCCGAAGCGTCCTGTGTCGCGGGGACATCGCCAGCCGCGTCCGCATCGGTGGCCACGCCCCCGTCAGAGCCGATGGCGGCTCCTGGCCCTGTGTTTTCGTACTCGCACAGACGGTTCCCGCTGGCGCTGAACGCACGCCCGCTGGTCGCAGCGATGGCCCAGGGAGCGGCAATCCTGATGTGGCCGCCGATCTCCGTGTCGCGAATCACGGCTTGGCCATTCGGCGCCGCGCCGGCCGTGCTGTCGTCCCACGCCCGACCGAGATAGGCGGTTCCGGTCGGCATTCCCGAGTCCCCCACCATCTTGCTTTTGACGATGAGAAAGCCGAAGGGATTCGCAGTCTCAGTGCTGGGCGCGATATTCGTGCTGTCGGTCTTGCGGCCGCTCACATAGGTGATGGTGCAGCCGTCAAACACCGCCGTGCCCCGGCCAAAGATGAAATCCGTGTCGCCCTCGATAGTGCTGTTCTTGAAGTACGAACGGGCCACGATGGTCAGCTTGGACGACTTGACCTGCAGGGTGTCTTGGTTGCCGATGAGGCGAACGTTCTGGAACACAGCCTGGTCGCCTTGCACGGTGAGCGCCACCGCCTGGATGTTCGAAGTCAGACTTCCCTCGGCGAAATCATTGGCAATGGTCAGGTTCTGGGCCTGGAAACCCGCCGCAGAAACGAAGAATGTGCTGCTTCCGCTGGTTCCGTAGGTGGTCCCCGTGGGCAGAGAGCAGGCGTTAGTCTTGCTGCTGTCCACGGTCTTGCCGTTGTAGTTGTCAAAGGCGATGGTGACCTTGGTCGCGTCCGCGTCTGCACCATAGAGGGTGATGGGCGCAGACCCTTTTACGCAGACCAGCTCGCGGTAGCTGCCAGGCTTCACCAAGATGTAGACGCGGGTGCTGTTGCCCGAGCCGTTGGCTGCGGTGATCGCGTCTTGTACCGTGGTGTGCGTGCCACTTCCATCCGCTGCGACTGTGTAGGTTGGCGTGTAGCTGCCGGCAGGGGGAAGTCCAGCCGAAGGGTCCCAGTTGTCACGCACCAGTGCTCCGATGGTGCCCGCCTGCGCCAGGTAATTCTGCACCGTGAAGCACGCGGCCGAGGCATCCGTGAGCTGCGGCCGGGTTTCCGAGCCGGTGTACTCCGCGGTGCAGGTCACCGCAAGAGGAGTGCTGCCGCCTGTCCCAATTGCCCCGCCGGTGGCAGTGGTTCCGCCGGCCGATAGGCCGCCGCTGCCAGAGGTGGTTCCGCCGGTTGGCATCGTGCCACCAGTCGTGGCTGTTCCGCCCGTCGGCGTCGTGCCGCCGCTGCCAGCCGTGGTTCCGCCGTTGGGCGCGCTGCCGCCGCTCGCGACTGTGCCACTACTCGTCGAGCTTCCTCCGGTCACGGCGCTTCCCCCAGCCGCGACCGAACCACCGCCGCTCGCCGCGCCTCCTGGCCCAGCTTTTCCGCCTGTGTTTGGAGCTGAGCCATTGTTCGAGGACGAACTGCAGGCAAAGACGACCAGACACAATGTAGTAACAGGCGCGACGAGATACCGTTTCATGACCATGGACCTACTCCCTCGGTTGCGAGCCCAGCGGGCACGCTCAGAACTGATAGACGGTTTGGGCCATGCCGCGGATGTTGTGCGGCTTGGTCCCGTCAAGGTAGTTGACCTGGGTGTACTGGCCGGACACGCCAATCCGTGCCGCGGGCGTCACATCCCAGAAGAGGTTCGCGTCGGCGTAGCGTGACGTGTGTGCAATGGTGCCGAGCAGGTCGATCTCGGAATTTCCTGGGAGGAACAGCTTGGCAAGATTGCCCGAGTGGGACTGGGTGTAGTTCCCAGAGAAGAACAGCCGACCCGTGGGAGGCAAGTAGTACTGAAGGCCGACCCGGAATGCCTGCCACGCGATGGTGTGCAGAAAGCCATTCCTATCAAAAGTAACCAGGCCGTTGTCGATGTCTGGCGTGTAGACGAACGGGGGGCTGGATTGACCGGGATTGGGCAAGGTCTGGAACTGCGCCCCACCGCCCGAGGTGATGAGGTCGGCGATTCCGGTCCCCCTAACGAAAGAGCCAACCAGGGTGAGGCGGTTGCCACGGTCGTCTGCGCTGGCAGCAGGGATCACCGGAACAAGTGCGTCCACTGACACGCCCCAGCCCGTCGCGCTGTTGGAGTGCTGCACGGGGGGCGGGGCAAACCCATCCACCTTTAACTGCCGCACAGTGCCAGACACGCCGAGCGAGAGAGGCAACGCCACGGTGCCCACGTTGCCGGGCGTGGTGATTCCTTTCCAGCCATTGACACTGAGGCGCAGGCCCGCGTTGGCGTCGGGAACCTCCGCGTCGCGCTGGGCCGGGCGCACGGCCGAAGCGGCCACATCGAGGCTGACCGCGCCAGTCGCATAGAATGTGTGAGAAGCGCGAAGCTGCATATTGCGTGAGAAGAGCTGATTGGGCAGCCCGAGAAACTCCAGCGAACAGGGCGAGAAGTAGTTCTGCCAGCCGAACACGTCGTAGGTCTGCCCCATGAGCACGTTCACGTAGGGATTCTCCAGCTTCACGAAGGCGTGCCTCAGCCGAAGCACGGGACTGCTGAAGTAGGTGACCTCCGATGTGGCCGGTGGGGTCTCCTGGTGGCCGAAGAAGTCGGCTTCCAACACGGCCGACGGCTTCACCGGCCCAACCTGCGGCGACTCCAAGGCAAAGCCCAGTCGCGTGTTGCGAATCGAGAACTGCGTACGACCATTCCGTCCTTCGTAGGTTTCTTTTCGGGCCACCAGCGCGCTGCCGATCGAGTCGTTGTAGCTCCGCGTGGTGTCGTAGATGAGGTCAGCCTCCACGAAGCCGTAAAGAGTCACCGCCCATCTGCGCGCGGCCTCACCTACGCCCACCGTCAGCGAAGGCCGGGTGAACCAGGAGGGACTCGGCGCTGGGGGTGACGGCTCAAGCACGAGGCTGGCTGGCGGCGGTGTGACCACCACCGGCGCCGGCAGCGATGCGCCAGCGACTTTCGTCTCAGGAGAAGACGAAGGCACTGCCTGGGAGGGAGCCGCAGGGAGTGTGCCGGCTTCCGCAGCTGACATGTCGCTCGCCGGATAGCTGCCCGAAGGCTGCTCGGCGCGCGCAAGACCGGCGGTTGCGCCGAGAGCGAACACAACTGCGACGAGAGACCGCAGCTTCCCTGCATCTGGTGTCGATCGATCCTTCATGTGTCGAGATCTCCGAGGTGAACATCCAAGCAGCGCGAGAACCAGAACTTGCCTGCGCATGTTCCTTGCCGTGTTTAGTGCCCGCCGCCCTGGGTTTCTTCGGCCGAAACGACGCATGGTCGCTGCGCCGCTGGCATCGTGTTCGTGCCCGCGCGCGGTGCGCCGTTGGCGACCGCGAAAGACGCGCCCGCGGGCCAATCTCGGGTAGCATGGGGAGGTGGCCGCATCGATCGCGAAAAATTGCGACTGCATCGGGCACCCACAAGGCGACTCCGGTACACGTGAGACCATGGAATGTTCTGTCTCGCCTTTGGGGGAAAGCATGAAACCACTGCCGTCAACGTCCGTCCTGGTTGCCTGGGTACTTGTCCTCACGCCCTTGACGATCTTGGGCGGAGCCTGCACTTCGGCCAATGTCTCGGGAGTTGGCAGCGCCGGCTGCGGTGGCAACGACGGCGGAGGCAACGCCGGCGGCACAGGCGGCGCGGCCGACACCGGTACGAGCCTGATCTCGGTGGTCCCCGACGCAGGGCCAGTCGACGCTTGCGTTCCGCTCACTGCATCCGCCGCCTGCGCGCCTTCAGGGGGGCCGTATTGCGGCGTGATCGGCGATGGCTGCAATGCCGAGATTGATTGTGGCAACAACTGCCCCACCGGATGGTCGTGCGATCCGACCCAGCACACGTGCGTGGGCGGCGCGGACTGCAACCCGACCTATCAATGCACCTACACCGTCGGGTCCGCCAGCGGCTCCTACTGTGGCAAGATCACCGACGGCTGCGGTCACGCGCTCGCCTGCGGCGACAACTGTGCCAGCGTGAGTCCGGGTTGGGTGTGTGAGAATAGCCTGTGCGTGGGCAATGCCGATGTCTGCACGCCCGCCACGTGCGATCCAGTGGCCGGGGCGCGCTATTGCGGCAAGGTAGGTGACGGTTGCGGGCGCGGAATGGACTGTGGTGACAATTGTGCCAGCCTCAATGCGGGTTGGGTGTGCAGCACCGCCACAAGTTCCTGCGTGGGAGGGTCTGGCTGCAAGAAGCTCGTCTGTGATGGCGCTGCCAACTTCAGGTACTGTGGCAAGGTCGGTGATGGCTGCGGAGGAACGGCCGACTGTGGAGATACCTGCTCGACCTTCCAGGCCGGCTGGGTTTGCGACCAGAACAAAGGATTGTGCACCGGCGGACCCACCTGCGTGCGCGGCGCGTGCACGACCTCGGGAGGCGGCCAGTACTGTGGCGACATCGGCGATGGGTGTGGGGGCACGCTCCACTGCGGCGACTGCCCGGGCAGTGGAACCTGCACCGCCAACGTCTGTCCTGTCCAAAGTTGCGGCGCCATGTGCGCCGCCCAGGTGAAATGCGCCGCTGGATCCACCAGCATCACCGGAACCGTCTACGATCCCGCTGGCAAGGTTCCCCTGTACAACGTCATCGTCTACGTACCCGATGCGCCGCTGGCCAGCATCTCCACCGGTGCCTCCTGCGATACCTGCTCGGCCTCGGTGTCGGGCAAGCCCATCACCACCGCACTGACCGACTCAAGTGGCAACTTCAAATTGGACAATGTTCCAGTGAGCGTTGATTTCCCGCTGGTCATGCAGGTGGGCAAGTGGCGACGCCAGGTCACCATCAAGTCATCGGAAGTCAGTCAATGCACCAGCAAGGCTATTGCAGACGCCTCGAGTGGCCAGGCGCGGCGTCTGCGCCTGCCGCGCAACCAGAGCGAAGGCAGCATCCCGAAAATGGCCATCACCGCTGGTGATGCCGACCGGCTGCAGTGCCTGTTCACGAGAATGGGTATCGATACTGCAGAATTCACCAACCCCGAGGGGACCGGCTCCATCAATATCTACGAGGACAACTACTCCGTGAGCGCGCCCGCGGCCTATGACAGCGGCTTCAACGGCGGCGCGAGTTGGCCGTCCGCCAACGTCCTGTGGAGCGCTATCAATACCATGATGAAGTACGACGTCATCCTCATGGCGTGCGGCGGGAGCAACGAGCGCTACGAAGGAGACNNCTGAACATGGTCCAGTACGTGAACAGCGGGGGCCGCACCTTCGCCGAGCACTACCACTGGGGTTGGCTGCGTTCGTACCCACCACGCAAGGACATCACGAAGTATCCGCCCGGCAGTGCCTCCAACCCAGCCTCGATCGCGCCCGACGGACACGCTCCCTTTGGTGAGGTGGCGACTTGGGACACGGGCGGAAGCAGCTCGCTGGGCAGCAGCATCACCGCGTTGGTCGACACGTCCTTTCCCAAAGGCCAGGCCTTTGGCCAGTGGCTTGTCTCGGTCAATGCATCGACCACGCCAGGGTCGATCATGCTCGGCAGCGACGTGAAATCCACCGCCCTGACCACCCTGCCGGGGATCTCGCAACAGTGGATCTACCAGGCCACGCCTTCATCCTATGTCCACTACTTCACCTTCAATGCCCCTGTGGGCAAGCCAGCCACCACGCAATGCGGACGCTTCGTCTTTACTGGCCTGCATGTGGCCACCGCGGTGATCTCGAACCCCGACGCCAAAGGCACCTTCCCCAGCAACTGTGTCATAGCCCGCGACCTGTCCGGGCCGGAAAAGGCCCTGGAGTTCATGATGTTCGACCTGGTGTCGTGTCTGATGCCTGACCCTGGCATTCCCACGCCGCCGCCGGTCGGCGGGGGCTCCGCACCGCCCACACCGCCCGAAGCTGGCGGGGCTCCACCTCCGCCACCTCCGCCGCCTCCGCCGCCTCCGCCGCCTCCGCCCGCTCACCAGTTCTAACCAGAATCTCGCTGAGATGGGTCTAGTGCCTCCGGTCAGAATTNNTCTTCTGACCGGAGGCACTAGGAGGATGCTGGCTAGCTGGTTCACCACAGAAGAGTACAGAGGTCACAAAGCCAGATCAGAAAGAGAAAGTGGGGGGTTCTGTCCAGCCTGGGCTTGCTCTGACCTAGCGAACAGATCAGTTTATGGTAGCGGTCCGGCTTTGCGGGCAAGCCCCAGCTCCCTCCGGCCCAAACCCCTTCTTCCCTTCCGGTCTCTGTGTCCTCTGTGCTATCTGTGAAATCGCTAACTTCGATCCGCGGACCTTGAGGTGCAGGCTGGTCGAAGCTACGGTGCGCTCGTCGGCCGTGCTGCCCGCATCCGCGCTGTGATCTCCAGGCCCTTCTTGGCGCTCTCACGCACAGCCGGGGCTCGGTCGCTCTCGGCTGCGCGGAAGCGCCGCTCGGCTGCGGCCCACTCGTGCGATTCGACCAAGAACCAGCCAAGCATGGCGGACACCTCGCCGGCTCGAGGAGAACCGGGGAAGTGCCGCAAGAAATCTTCCATCACCGTGCGGGATTGGGCCATCGAGCCATGGCGCGCCAGTGCCACGGCCTCCCAATATCGGGCATCCTCTGCAAGGGATGAGGTCGGCGCCGCTTGCGAGGCACGCCTCATGCCGGCGATGGCGCCCGGATAGTCGCCAGAACGAAATGCCTGCCAGCCCTCCGAGAAAGCCCACTCCGCCTGGCTGGGCTGATGGCTGGAATTCAGCGAGGAGGCTGGGCGCGACGCCAGGGCCAGCGCTCCCCCTCCTCGTGCCCTGCGAGTTGCGGTCTGGTGTCGCGCAGACTCTCCCACGATGGGGATCCGGGAAGCCCAGGATTCGGCCGACGCCGTCACGCTGGGCTTGCTCGATGCGGGCGAAGCAGCCCCGGTCTGGGCGACGGTCTCGATCTTTGCCGGGGGATCGAGGGACGTCGCCGTGCGTGGCCCGTCCCGATCGCGAAAAGCGGCAGCCGGGGTGCGCATTCTCTGCTTCTGCAACCAGGGCAGCGCGATGCTGCCCACAGCTGCAAACACTCCTGCCGCGCACAGGACCACGACTGCGTACACCGCGGCCTTTACCCACCAAGGCGAGAAACGCCGACGCTGAGACTCGGCGGCCGCGAGCACGAGTGCATTGCGCGTCTGCTGTCGCCGGGCTACCTCGGGCGCCTTGACGGGAAGCTGGCGCATCGATTCGATGAGACTCTTGGTGGCAGACCACTGCGATTGACAGTAGAGGCATTGCTCCAGATGCAGACGCAGCTCCGGGACATCCTCTGGAGACGCCAAGCGGCCGATCTGGACGAAACGAGGGCAAGTGGCGCGCTCGCTCATGGTCGCACCTCCGCCACGGCTGCGCGAAGAGCCCGGCGCGCCTCGAACAGGCGCCGGCCCAAAGTCCCTTGCCGAACATCGAGGGCCGCAGCCGCATCCGCGCCTGACATTTCCTCCAGATCGCACAGAACAAAGGCCGCCCGCAGATCGAAGGGCAGTTGCGCAAGTGCCGCGGCCACGCGTTCAACCATTTGCTGGCGCTCGGCCGCCTGGTCGGGCGTCTGGCCCGGCGCTGGCTTGATATCGCCCAAGGCCTTGAGGAAGGACCGCCTCCGCACCTGGTCGCGGATGTGGTGGCGCCCGATATTCGAAGCAATGCCAAACAGCCAAGTTCTCACCGAGGAGCCGCCGCGAAAGCGCGCGGCCGAGCGGAGAGCCTCGAGAAACGTGGTGTGAACCATGTCGTCCACATCCCAGCAGCCCGCACCCATGAGGCGCGACAGAAACCGGTGAACCGCATCGCTATGGCGATCGAACAGCTCGGCCATGGCGCCGGGGTCGTGCAAGGCACAGGCCGCCACCAGCACCTCGTCGGTGGTATCTGCCAACCACACCGAGTTGCGCTGGAACGGGAGCAGCTTGCCTTCGTGGCTGCGGATCATGTTCTTACCGAGCGCGTAAGATTCGCACTCGCCGCAGAGCAGTGTCGAGCATTGGCATACCCATGTAGTTTACAGATGGTTAGTGCCCTCTGCCCCGAAACTTCTTCGCACGAAAAGCGGCCAGACGCCGAAAGCCGCACCGCCCGCGCCGGACCGCGTTGCACGAATCAGGTGCCAAGGTCATTGTGCGAAGGACCCGTAGCGGAGACCGATTCCCGCGTGCAAGAAGCCCAGGGGTTCGCCCGGCAGGTTGAAGCCACTAGAAGTGAGGTGCCTCCGGTGCGCGAACGGCAAGATGTCGGCGCGAAGCCCCACGTCCGCCGCCAAACCCCAGCCCAAGGGCCAGGAGAATTGAATTCGCGGTTCCGCGACAAAGCCAACTGTCGTGGCGTTGCCGCTATGTTGGTCCAGCACGGCATTGGTAGACAACCAAGCTGCTCCCAGCCCAATCCCCGGACCAAGGCTTCCGGCTCCCATGCGCAGGGGCAGATCAGCGGTCATGAGCGCATTGCCGCCCATGCGGGTCAACTTGCGCCGCGGTTCTGCACAGGCTGCGTTCGAGCTGTCAACCACCGTGTAGAGAGCACCGATGCTCCCGCTGGCGGCCGTGTCGCCGATGAACTGAACGTCGACGCC
Source organism: Myxococcales bacterium (assembly GCA_003158735.1). GTDB lineage: Bacteria > Myxococcota_A > Polyangia > Fen-1088 > Fen-1088 > Fen-1137. The sequence goes on from PMLB01000219.1 coordinate 8,869, forward strand.
GACACAAAACCGCCCGACGCGCACGCACGCTCCCATGGCTGCGCCAATCCACAAAGTGCCATCAGTGGCCAAGGAGGTGTCGGCAACCACAGTCACACTGGGACGGGGATGGGCGCCGGGATGGGCTGGAGTGGAGACGGCGCTTGCAACAGCCGGCCCGGAGGCAGGGCCGGCAGTGGGTGGCAAGGGCTCCTTGGCCGGCGCGCCTCCCGTCGTGGGAATCTCGTGCGGATCCAGCAAGGATCGTGCGAGATCGTCGCGCACCCACGATTCCACCACAGCCGCAGCGACTTCGGCATTCGCCACAATGCGTTCGACAGTGTGGCCATTCCGGTCGTAGATGAACAGGCGAATGCCCGCGGGATCGGGCTGCACGTGGACTTGCACGGACTCCGTCCCCGCCGAAGACACCACCCGGATTCCGCGCGCCGCAAGAAACTGCGCCACAGCGGATCCGACCTCACTGTCACCGTCGAGTGCCACAGATGCCACACCCTCCGCGGAAGCCGCGGATGCTAGAAGGGCGAGAACCCGCAAGACCACCGCGGCGCTCATGGAAATTCTAAGGGTACCGCATGTGAATACCCAAAGGAAGGGCGCCACGATCCGGACCATGCCCGCACACATGCGGATTTCGCCGCGCCAACATCGAGTGGTCGCCGCTCTCCAGGGCTGCTAAACATTCACTCGATGTCCACATGGTTCGTCCCGATTCGCATCCTGGGCCTGGCTGCCCTTCTCGTTGCGTGTACGTCCTCGAGTAGGCCGACGGTGGTGCAGATACCGTCTCATACGCTGCTCCTGGGCCCGGCGTCGGCGCGGCTGACCATGGTGGAGTTCGGGGACTTTCAGTGCCCGGCTTGCGGCGCGGCTGAGCCCACGGTGAAACAGGTGCTGGCCACCTATCCCGATGACGTGGCGTTGGCCTTCGTGAATTTCCCGCTCAACATGCACCCCTATGCCCTGCACGCGGCCGAGGCTTTCCTGGCCGCCGCCCGCCAGGGCAAAGCGTGGGAGATGCACGACCAGATGTTCGCCAATCAGCAGGCTTTGACCGACGCCGATCTCGACGGGTATGCGCAGGTCATCGGTCTGGACCAGGTGCAGTTCGATGCCGACCGGTCCAGTCAGGAAATCGCCGACGAGGTGGCGCAGGACAAAGCCCTGGGCGTTTCTTTGGGCGTGAATTCCACGCCGACCTTCTTCATCGCTGGGTCGTGGATCGTGGGCGACCAGCCCTTCTCGGAGTTCCAGAAAGCCATCGAGGCATCGCACTAGCCAGCATCTCGCGGACGGTGGATCGAAACTAGCTATCTCACCACAGGGGGCACAGAGGTCACAGAGCCGGATCGGAAAGGGGAGGGTTGGGTTCTGTCCGGTCCGAACCCCTTCTTCCTTTCCGACCTCTGCGTTCTCTGTGCTCTCTGTGGTGAAAACTACTTGAACAGCTCGGCGCTGGAACGCTTGATGGCCTCGATGAGTTCCAGCGCCGTGGGGGCTGTGGCTCGCGCGCTCGCGAGGAGCATGCCGCGAGCGGTCTCGTGCAGCTTGAGTGTGGCCACGAATGAGCCCTCGATCTTTGCGACGCTCCCCGAGACGACAAAGTCCGCTCCGATGTTGCGGGCGGTTTCGACCTCGCAGTCTCCCTCCTCACACTCGCCCCGCCCCATGTCTTTGAGGATCACGGCCATGCTCTCGCGGGTCATCACCGAACAATGGTGTTCGGCAACGGCCTTGAGGGCCACCCCACGCACCTCATCCGAGAGCATCATCAGGACAGTGTCGTCGAGCGGCCCGCTGAACTCCAGCACCGCCAGCCGACTCTCCTTCTTGCCTCCGATCTGCTGCGCCCAAACGGGCGTCTTGGCCGGCTCAGAGCCGGGCCTCGTCGCAGATGGCGGTGATAGTGCCCCAGTTTTTGAGACTCTCGGCTCAAGCGCCTTGCCCAGCTTGGCAGCGAGCCGGTCCGCCACGTGGCTCCACTGAAACTCAGTAAGCCAACCTTTCACGAGCAAGCTGATGGCCTCGCTAATCGCCTTCGCTCGCCATGCCAAAGCTATATCTGAGACGGGGTCGTCCCAGTCCCGGCGCCCCTCGTTCTTGCTGCTGGCCCAAAGCGGCTGCCCCTGTTGGCTGAGTATGCGCATTGAGCCGATGGCCTGGAAGTAGTGGGGATCGCCGAACCCGCACGCCATCTTGTGGCCTATGCTGTCGAGCCGCATCTCGAACACCAGGTCATAGGTCCCGTCCGGTCTAGTCTCGTCAATCTGATCGAAGAGTTGGCTGAGCGCCCCGGCCGCGGTCTCCTTGAGGACCTGCCCATACGGGAACGGGCCGGGCTTACCTAGACATTGCCTATAGCCGATTAGCCCAAGCTTCATAGGGGTCGAGGCATCGACAACTCGAAAACCCGCGTGCAGGGGATAGCGGGACTGGACCTTCAGATCAGGGACGTCAGCCTTGATCTGATTGAATGTTGCCGAGCAACCGGCCAGCGCCGACGTGGCCACGAGGAGCAGAGACGTCCGAGTGGAATTCATGGAAGTCGCGCCATTATGCGCCCACGACCGCCCGGTGGCCAAGCGCGGCGACAGACGAGCGAAGCGCAACTACTTCACTATCTCGTACAGTTCGCTGGCCGCAAGGAGCAAGGCGCCCACACCGTAGTCGTGGGTCTCGGTGGCCGCGGCAGCCGCGGGCTTGCTTCCGGTGGACTCAGACGCCGATCACGGGCCCTTGGGAAAACTGTGATTCGCCAAGAGGAGGCACAGCCCGCGCAGCGAGCCCTGGAAGTAGGGCGTGTCGTCCATGGTGGTGGACAACCAGGCGTTGAGATACGCATCGGCCTTGGCTTGGCTGACGGCCGTGCCTGAGAGAGCAAACGGGCCCAAGAAGGCGCTGTTCTTGTCAAAGGAGAGACTGCCTATACCGCCCTTGCCGTCGACGTAGCTCGACACATTCTGAAGAAATGTCTGGGCAGCGGCTGTCCCGAACCAGGCGTAGTCCACAGCGACCCGCCAAGGAGTTCGACAGGCATCGTAGTAGTAGCTGCTGCCATAGGGGTTTTGCCCCTGAGAATTGCCCCAGTCTGGTACCAACGCTCCGGTGGACCCTGAAATCGTAAGCTTCTGATAGGCGGCCAACATCGTGTAGGCGTCTGTGGCCAACTGATTCCAGAATGTGTCTCCCAGGTAGGTCGCCCAGACATGCCAGTAGCCGATGGCAAAATACGAAGGATTGACGATTCCATCACCCTTGCCGCCGTTGTTGGCGGCATCGCCGGGTCGCAAGTAAGAGGGCGGGCCGGGCGCGGTTTCGTACTTCTTGATGAGGTTGATCAGGTTCGTGGCATCGGTCTTATAGCCACCCCACTTGGCGTCCGCCTGCACCAGGGCCATTGCGACGTCTTCATCGGCGTCGGTGGCGGCGTAGGCATTGTTGTTTCCCGAGGTGCAGCCGTCGATCGACCAATTCATCAGCCCATTGGAATCGACCCGCCCTTTGTAGTAGGCCCAGAGGGCATCAAAGGCCGTCTTGTCGGCATTGCCAACCGCCAGAAGCATGCCGTAGCCCATGCCTTCGGAGACGGTATTGTTGCTGCCCTGGCCGTTGGCGATGCGCGCCTGCCCGCCTCCACAGTCGACATAGAACTTGCCTTTCCATGTGGTGTACCAGGTGGCGGGATTGAAATTGGCTGTGTTCTGACTATTGGGGACCGGTTGGAAGCCGAAGTACGAGGAAGAGCTGCCGCCACCCCCTGTGGTTCCGCCTGTCGATACCGAACCACCCGTGGTTGAGGCACCTCCGGTCGATGAACTGCCTCCGCTGGCCGAGCTTCCGCCCACTGGTTTCGAGCCGCCGGTATTCGCCATGCCTCCGGCTGAGGTATTCGCGGTGCCTCCGGCTGAGGTGACACCAGCGGTGCCTGCGCTACCGCCAGTGACCTTTGTTCCGCCTGGGGCGGCCGTGCCTCCGATCGCGGAGTTGCCGCCCGTCGCGGCGCTGCCTGCAGTGGCGGAGCTCCCTCCAGCAGCAGAGCTCCCGCCAACGGTAGAGCTCCCACCAACAGCAGAGTTCCCTCCAGTAGCTGAGCTGCCGCCTGGAGAATAGCTGCCTCCTGTGGCAGGCACACCTCCCGTTGAGTGTGCGCCCCCCACAGAACTGCTGCCCCCATTGGCCATGCCCCCGGTCGCCAAGGAACCACCCACACTGGCCGTCCCGCCCGCAGCATGGGTTCCGCCAGATGGGACGCCACCAGTGGCTGACGTACCACCAGCCGGGGCGTGACTCCCCCCAGTCGCATCGCCTGAATCTGACGCCCCGCAATCCAGCAAACCGGCGGCGACGCAGAGACTCAGGAGAAGGGTCGCAAGGCGCGTTCCAGGCTCACGTGCTACTGACGGGACGCGCCCACCATGCCCGTAGGGGATGTCCGCATCGAGGCCGGCTGCGAGAGCGACGGCGGAATCGCGCACAGGGGTAATCATGTCAAAGCTCGGCATTTCACGTCGAGTATAGCGGGAGCCCCCTGCTGCGCAACGCCGACATGGACGCCCGCTTCGGCTGGATAGCCACGGGATCTCGCTCACTGGCAGAAGGGAGGATTGATTGTGCGATCTACTATCTCAAGTACTTCGCCAGTCCAATGTTCTGATCTTTGATGGCCTTGGCCAACAATCCCGCGAGCTTGTCAGCGCCTGCGAGGTTGGTGTGCGTGCCGCCAGCGAGCGCGTGGAACGCCAGGCACGCGTCCTTGGATCCAAGCGTATCGTACCAGGCCGTCGAGAGGGCCGTGAGATCGATGTAGGGGCAATTCTTTGCAGCAGCAGCGGCCTTGGCTGCCGCCGCGTGAAGGCTGGATTGATCGCCGATCGGGTAGCCCTGCACGCGTGCGGGGGGAGATACCAGGATCGGGTTTACGCCTGCGGCTTGTGCGTCGGCCGCCATCTTCTCAAGATTAGCCTGGACGGTGGCGTCCGAATCGTTCTTGTCATTGTGACCAAATTGGATCATCACCCAGTCGCCTGCGGACCATTTCGCCTTGATCATGCTCCAATAGCTGCCGAATGACCCGGAGGCGGCTCCGCTGTTTGCGTAGTTGGCAAACCCAACTGGAGGTCCGAAATACTCAGGCATCATTTGACCCCAGCCACCGAAGACGTTCCCGGTCTGGTCGCACACGGTGGAGTCGCCGGCGATGTAGACCATGACAGGCTTGGTGCTCGCCCCAGCCAGGGCATATCCGATTCCTGTGACTGTGAGGCCGGCGGGGCCGGAGAAGAACAGATCGAGGCCTGGGTATCCCACCGGACCGCCAGCGTGGTTTGGTTGTCCCTCCATGGGCCGCACATCGACGACAAACGCGTACTCTTGCGAGGCCGCTCCTTGAGACAAGAGGCCGCGACTCGACTCCGCACTGACAAAGGCTGGGCCGACGCTGCCAAGCTGAACCGTCACCACGTAGTCCCCGGCCGCTGCAGTTGCGTCCGCGGGCGCGGGTGTTGATTCGGAGGTGTTGTAGGTGGTGCTCCCGAACAGGCACTGCAGACAGGTGGGACCCGAGCCGCCGCCCGGACAGAAGCCACCGGACATTGCTGCCGTGGTGCACTAGGCGGCAATGTCCGCGGTGGGCGCGGGATATCCCGCCGGGATCCC
>PMLB01000397.1 GCA_003158735.1 Myxococcales bacterium
CAACCTGGGCTTGCTCATCATCGACGAGGAGCAGCGCTTCGGTGTCACCCACAAGGAACGCCTCAAGGAGATGCGCTCGCAGGTGGACGTGCTCACCCTGACCGCCACGCCCATTCCGCGCACCCTGCAGATGGCCATGAGTGGCATGCGCGAGATTTCCATCATTGCCACCCCGCCCGCTGATCGTCTGGCCATTCGCACCTTCGTGTGTGGATTTGATCCCGACCTTTTGCGCGAGGCGATTGCCAAGGAGCTGGCACGAGGCGGCCAGGTCTTCTTCGTGCACAACCGGGTCGAGGATCTGCCCAAGTGGACGCGAGAGATCTGCGCCTTGGCGCCCGGGGCGCGCGTCGGTATGGCCCACGGCCAGATGCCCGAGGCCAAGCTGGAACAGGTCATGATCGACTTCGTCGACGGGCGCTACGACATCCTGTGCTGCACGACCATCATCGAGTCAGGCCTCGACATCCCGCGCGCCAACACCATGATCGTCAACCACGCCGATCGTTACGGACTGGCCCAGCTCTATCAGTTGCGCGGGCGCATCGGTCGCGCCAAGGAACGCGCCTTCTGCTACCTGGTTATTGCATCGGAGAGCGCGCTTTCGGCCCAGGCGCGCCAGCGGCTCGAGGTGTTGCAGCGCTTTACCGAGCTGGGCGCCGGATTCCAGGTAGCCACGCACGATCTCGAGATCCGCGGCGCCGGCGAGATCCTGGGCGATCGCCAGTCCGGCCTGCTCGCCGCTGTCGGCTTCGACACCTATGCACGCATCCTGGAAGAAGCCGTGGCCGAGCTGCGCGGACAGCCCATCCACAGCGAGTTCGATCCGGAGATCGCGGTCGACCTGCCGGCCTTCTTGCCCGACGACTACATTCCCGACACCGGCCAACGTCTCGACTTCTACCGGCGCCTGGCCCAGGCCCGCGACGAGAGCGACGTGCGCGAGACCCTGGAAGAGCTAGAAGACCGCTACGGCCCGCTGCCCGACGAGGCCCGCCTACTCGGCGAGGTCATGAGCGACAAGACCCTGGTACGCCGCACCGGCGCGCGAGCCTACGAGTTGACCGCGGGCCGACTGGTGCTCTCCGCAGGCGCGGATGCGAGATTGGATCCAGCCAAGGTCATGCGGCTGGTGCAACGCAAGGGGAGCCGCTGGAAACTCTCGCCCGACATGAGACTGTCGTATGCCTTCGACGACGAGGAAAAGCGCGACCACCTGGGAGCAGCGCGGAGGAGGCTGCAGGAAGTGTTGGCGTGCGTGACTGGGTAAGAAGGAGCTAGCTCCTTCACCGCGGTGGGCCGCTCGGTCGCCGCAGTAGCCGATCGCTGCTCACGCTCTCAAGCTTTGCCAGTATCCTTTTTCTCGTTGTCCGCAAGCACGGTCCGCAGGTTGCTCATGCTCTTGAGTGCGTTGAACCAAAACGGCGCGCCAAGGCTGAGGAAGACAACGGTAATGAGAATGCCGAGCAGGTTCCGCCAGCCCCTGAACCAAGGCTGAAAATTGTAAGGACTGGGAATCAGGCGGAAACCGCCCTGAATGAGCTGGTTGTTGATGGCTTCGGCGTGCCGCTTAAGCGCCGAGATTACTTCCCTCTGGTAGGCGGGTTCGAGATTCTCCTTTTTCTGCGAAACAAACCAATCGGTAGCGGCCTTGTAGCTCGTAAACTTGCCATCGCTGTCGAGGCCCTCGCCCTCCTTGGTGTTCTTCAGGTTGTCCATCGCCTCCTTCAGAACCGCCGGGGCGATCGTGGGGTAGGCGGGGGCAGCGACGTTGCTGTCACCGGCTGGGGTACTGGGACCCGGCGCAGGAATTACCAACTCTGCCTCCTGAACCATCGTGTTGCTGATGCTTACCAGCGCGCCACGCTGGTCTGGATTCGTGGCAAGTTGTTGCAGCAGCTGCAGGGAATCCAGGTGGACGCCGAATGCCACCACCAAGGCCAGAACTACCGTCCAGAGTCGCATCTTCATGGCGAAGCGCTGGGCGGCCCGATCCATGACGGTGGCGAAGGAGGTTTCCAGTTTCAGCACGGATTGCCGGGCCGAATCGCTCACCTGCTGAACCACCCTGTCGGCCGCCACGGTCCAAGTTGTGTTCGCTGTGCCAAACACTTCTCGCAGCTTTTCCAACTTGGCCCGCGCCACCTCGTCAGCGGCCTTTAACGCGTCCGTGATTGCCTTGGGTATGCCCGGATCATCGATGGAGCTAGCGTCTTCCGTATCTCCTCTCCACAACCAAGACCACCACTTCCAAACCCGCCCACGAGCAGCAGCAGCAGCAGCAGCAGGAGCAGCAGCAGCAGCAGGAGCAGCAGCAGGAGCAGGCGCTCCAGAAGGAGACGCTGCTTGAGGAGCCTTTTCATTAACAATCTCTCTCAGAATGCGAGACAGTTCATCAAACCGGATCGCCGTAGCCAGGCGCACGCGCCCCGTAGCGAAGCCGAGGACTCCCTTCTCTCCGAGCACCGAGAAGACCGAATCCGAGATCTTGGAGTTGGTGAGGACCCGACGAGCTATCGCGCCCGCCCCGGTTTTAATGCCGGCATCCTTGAGAATCGTCTTGATTCCCCAGAGCAGGTTGGTTCCGCGCAAGCCGAGGAACGAGGAAATCATCTGCGTGGCGATGGTGATCAGGAGGCTCACTCCCAGCATGACCACCGCAAAAGCAATGACAGTATCCAGCCGATCGAGCGTCATGGCAGCACCCTCCTCCAAAACGGCGCGACCATATCACAGAACTGGGTAAGTCTTGCGGGAAACTCGCACCTGTGCCATGCAAGCAGCATGCGTCGCCGCCTTCTCTGCCTCGTGACTCTCGCCCTGTGCGCCTGCAAGCCCAACCCCGGCCCCGGGACCAAGGGCGCTTCCCGCTCGGGGCCGGTCCTGGCCCGGGTCGACGACACCGAGATCACGGCCGGCGATCTGCAGGAAGTGCTGGCCCGATACGCCCACACGCCCTTTGTGCTCGCGCGCTATTCCACACCGGAGAAGAAGAAGGAACTCCTCGACAGTCTCGTCCGCTACGAGCTGATGGCGCGCGAGGCGCTGCGACGAGGCTACGATCGCGACCCCGACGTGCAGCGCATCGCCAAGAAGCAGATGGTGGCGCTCTTCGAGAAGCGAGAGATCAATGACAAGCTGCGGGCCGAGGACATTGCGCCGGCAGACGTCGAAAAGTACTACCGCGAGCACCAGCCCGAATTTGTCCGCCCCGAGGAGGTGCGCGTGAGTCAGATCCTGGTGCACGACGAGGCCGCCGCGCGCCTGGTCGCTGCCGCGGCCAAGGCCGGGCGCAATGATCCCAAATCGTTCCGCGTCCTGGTTGAACGCTATTCGGAAGACGCTGATTCAAAACCACGCGCGGGCGACTTGACCTTCTTCGACCGCAAGACCACGCGCGAGCCCAAGGCATTGGTCGAAGCCGCCTTCGCCATGACTCAGGTCAACGAGGTGGTGGGCCCCATCGCGTCTGACAAGGGCTTGCACATCCTCAAGTTGACCGACCGCCGGGCCGCGACGACGCGAACCCTTGCGGAAGCCAACGTCGACATCCAGAAGCGACTTCTCGATCAGATGCGAGCCCAAAGAAAGCGCGATCTCACGGACGAGACGCGCAAGTCGATCCACGTGGAAATCTACCAAGATGAGCTCGCGAAGATCGCCCTGGCCCCCACCGCAGATGGCGGCCGTCCCACGACCGCAGCGCCGGTCTCCAGTTCTGCTCCGACCCCGGCGCCCACACCCAAACCCTAGGACCCGTGCGATGCCTATGACCCGACTGTGCCTTGCCGCGTTGCTGCTCTTGCTTCCCTCCGTGGGCCAGGCGCGTGTGGTCGAAAAGATCGTCGCGGTGGTTGGCAATGAGATCATCCTGCAGAGCGAAGTCGAGGAGCGGGCTGCGCCCATGATGGCCGACGTCTCCGCCATCTCCAATCCCGGCCAGCGGGCCGCGCGCGCCGCAGCCGTGCGCCGTCAGATTCTCGAACACATGGTGGACGAGCAACTGCTGGTGCAAGAGGCGGCCGAGCTCAAGGTTTCGGTCAGCAGCGAGGAGGTCGACAAGTCCATCGAACAGATCAAGAAGGACTACAACCTCACCGACGCCCAGTTGCGTGATGAACTGCACAAGCAGGGCATGAACCTGGCCACCTACCGGCAAAACACCAAACGCGAGATCTTGCGCTATCGGATCATCAACATTGCGGTGGGCTCCAAGGTCAGCGTGAGCGAAGCCGACGTGCAGGGCTACTACGAGCGCCACATGCAGGCAGCCAACCTGCAGGTGCGCGCCAGCCACATCTTCCTGGCCATCCCGGAAGGCGCCGACGCTGCCACGGTGCAGGAAAAGGAAAAGCAGGCCCAGCTGCTGCTGCACCGGGCACAGTCAGGTGAGGACTTCAGCCGGCTGGCGCGCGAGTATTCCGAGGACACCGCTACCCGCGCCGAGGGCGGCGATCTGGGCTGGTTCGGCAAGGACATCCTGCCCAAGCCCATCGAGGAATTGGTTTTCTCCATGAAGGTCGACGAAATCCGCGGGCCGGTGCGCGCCGATCGCGGCTTTCACGTGATCAAGTTGCTGGGCCGCCGGGCGCAAGACCCGAAACCCCTGGCCGAAGTGCGCGATCAGATCCGCGGTCAGCTGCGCCAGCGCGAAATGGAGCGCCAGACCAAAAACTTCCTGACCGAGCTGCGCAAGAAGATCCTGGTCGATATCAGGATGTAGTCGCCGGGCCGGTGCCCACGACTTCCGTCCGCTACCGTGCTAGCCTTTTCCATGGAGAGCGGCCATGACGACAGTCCAGATAGCGTTGCCCGATGACGTGTTCAGCACGATGCACAAGTCACCCGGCGAGGTGGCTGATGAGATGCGCGTGGCCGCTGCTACGATCTGGTACGCCAAGGGCCTGATCAGCCAGGGCCAGGGCGCGGAAATCGCAGGTATGAGCCGCGCCGACTTCATGCAAACCCTGAGCGATGCCGGCGTCTCACCCTTCCAGGAGACGCTGGACGAAGTCCAGGAGAGCCTGCGGCGTGGTTGACGTCTGGATCTGCAACAGTTCACCGCTGATAGCCCTGGCTCGCATCCAGCGGCTCGATTTGATCGAATCCCTGGCCGCCCAAGTTGTGGTTCCGGCCACGGTAGCCCTTGAAATCGAGGCAGGCGCGAGCCGCGACGGCGCCGCCAACGCGGTCAGGAACTCGTCCCGGCTGCGGATCAGACCCGATGTCGCGATACCCGAAGCCATTCACTCGTGGCAGCTCGACCCGGGCGAAAACCAGGTACTCGCAGTGGCTCTGCAGCGTCCCGGCTGTGGGGTGGTCATCGACGACCGCGCGGCTCGTCGCTGTGCCGCCTCCTTTTCCATTCCGATGATCGGAACCATCGGGCTCGTCGCTCTCGCCCGTCGGCGCGGCACGCTGAAAGCCGCCGCCCCAGTCTACAAAGCTCTGCGCGACGCCGGTCTGTTCGTTTCGCCCGCGCTTCTCAAGACCGTACTGGCGCAGTTTGGGGAAGAGATCGAATAGCTGACCCGCAGAAGCCTGGCGCCGCACGCGGCGTGCTCCTTGGCGCGGAAGCCCGGACGTGCAAGCCTATCGACATGAGCAGCAACGGCAAGCAGGAGAAACGCACCGATGCGGAGCCGACATCATGGCTGGATGGGGTGCCGTGTCCGGCATGCCATCAACTGGTCGATCCCGTGCCTCAACTCTTTGAGACGTACTTCGACGCGGGGTCCACCCCCTGCCCCTTCTGCAGTCAGCCGCTCGACTTGTGGGCGCAAACAACTACCGAACTGAAGACTCTGCCAGCGTCCTGGGTTGCTTTCCGTCTGCTTGGTGCGGTGAAGAATGCGTCGCAACGTCGCCCAGGGTCGCTCGACCACCGACAGAGCCAGTAGCGCCACCGACAAATGATAGGCACGGCTGCGCGGGCCGGATTCGCAAGTACGGCCGCGAGCAGAGTGGCAACCCGTCCGATGCTCTTGGACTCCCCTTCACATTCGCCTCGAGACCGGCCGACAAGCCGGGCTGCTG
>PMLB01000149.1 GCA_003158735.1 Myxococcales bacterium
TCTTGCTGCGTGCGACGACGCGGTCGGGGACCGATCGAGGCGCGGTCTGCGCGAGCCGCTGCTGGAGTCGCGCCAGGCATTCCTTCACCCGATCCTCGTGAATCGGCTTGAGCAGATAGTCAGCCACGCCAAGTGCGTACGCCTCGACCGCATGTTGCGAAAGCGCCGTGGCCAGAACGAAGAGCGGTGCTTCGGACGCGCCCGCGAGAGTCCGGACCAGATGCATGCCGGCCTCGTCGCCATGGCCGTGGCCGAGGTGAATGTCCACGAAGGCGACATCAACGACGATACCGCCGGGAGCCAGCGCCTGCTGTGCCTCCGCGACCGTCGCCACCGCCGCGACCACCACGGCCTGCCCCGACGCATGCAGCATCTCGACGAGGTAGTTGCGCGCCGCCCACTCGTCCTCGACCACGAGCGCGCGCAACACGCGCGATTTCGCTTCAATCTGTGAGGCCATCAGCCGGACCCCCGCGCACCAGGGATCTCGATCATGGCGCGCGTGCCTTCAGACGATGATTCGAGGCGGAGACCGGCGCCTGGGTGGGCGACACTGATGCGTTCGCGAACCATGCGCAAGCCAAGTCCTTCCTTGGTCCCGGGCGGTATTCCGGGTCCATTGTCCTCGACAATGAGTTGCAGCGCCTTGTCGACAAAGCGCGTGCGAAGAATCACGACGCCGCCCTCATTCCTACATAGAGCGCCGTGTTTAACGCCGTTCTCGAGCAGCGGCTGCAGCAGCAGCTTGGGCAGCGGAACTGCCGTCGTCTCAGCAGCGACATCCCATTGAAAGCGGAGGGAGCCTGCATGCCGTACCTCGAGGATCTCGGCGTAACGTCGCAGCCAGTTGATGTCGGCCTGGAGCGGCCGAATCTCAGGGGACGACTCGAGTGCGTCGCGCAGGAGATCGCCGAGCGCCGCCAGCAGCCGGCGAGCCAGCAGCGGCTCGTCGACGGTAAGGGCGGCGACGGCGTGGAGCGTGTTGAGCAGAAAGTGGGGCTCTAGACTGGAGCGTAGCTGCGCGAGCTCCGCCTCGCGGCGGATGTTGTCGGCAGCCAGGCTTCGGAGATTGGCGTCGCGGACCACGGCAGGGAGACAGAAGACCAGCGCCCATAGTCCTCCGATGCCCAGGCCGATAGAAATGGCGAGAGCGAAGGCCCGCAAGTTGCTCATCGCAAGGTCGGAGTGTAGCCAGACCGCGAGGGTGCCAAACAAAATCGAGACAAAAGCGCCCGCAACCAGCATGACGATGCGTCCCGCATTTCGCCCTCGCAGCCACCGATAGCCCAGCGTCAGTACGACCGCCTGCAGCACCATCACGGCAGACGGAGCGATTGTGTGCAGCCACGACGTGCCTCCGAGCGCGTCGTGAAGGGAGTGACCGGCGGCCGCGAGCACCACGGCCCCGAACGCAAGGGCGAGATGCCAGGGGCTCTCGGATCTCCGGCCCGACGGCCGGTCGGTATCGGGCGAGCCGCTATCCCTGTTTTCTGGCATGGCCAACGTACGCGACCTTGGGATTCCCGCCGACCTTCAGCCCGAAGCCACCATTGTAGAAAGCGGGCCTGATCCCGATTATCTCGCGGCTGACCAGCCCGTGGCGGGCCATCGTCACAGTAAGCTCCTCGGGCTTGATGAACTTGTGCCAGTCGTGGACGGCATAGGCGTGCTCGGACACGTTCAGCCTACGATACTCCCGGCGCAGTCTCCGGTCGAGAAGCCACGCGATCAGCACCTTGGACAAGAAATTGCGATTGAATGTGTCGTAGCAGAACGCGCCGCCGCTCTTGAGCACCCTCGATATCTGTCCAATGACTTGCTCCAGGTCGTCGACGTGCTCCAGACAGTCGGCACACACCACGGCATCGAACTGCCTGTTGCCGACCGGGAGCTCTTCGGCCTTTCCGCGCTGATAGCGGATGCGCAAGCCGCTTGCGGCGGCATGGTCCCGGGCGGTTTGTAGCGCTCTCTCCGACAGATCGATCCCGGTGACGTTCGCTCCCCGCTTGGCGAACTTTTCGGCGAGGATGCCGCCACCGCACCCTACGTCGAGCACATTCAGCCCATCGAGGCGCCCGATCTTTTCGTGGAAGTATGTGAACTTCAACGCCGCCATCCGGAGAAGCGAGTGGCGGGGGTTCCACCAGTCCATCTGGTCGTAGATCTCCAGGCTTTGAGGCATGCCCTCATCATAGGAGCGTGCGCCGGGAGGCCGGGCCGCCCAACCGACCAACCGCGCTTCTTTACAGACGAACCGTAGCCCGATGGACACCGGCCGCAAGTCGGTAGAGCGTCGGAGGGGTCTCACCCAGTCGTTGACCTCGGGCGCGAGAAAGGCAGAGGCGCCCCACGCAGTTCGGAGCACAATCTGGGGATGGCACATCAAGTGTCCACTCAGGCCGAGACCAGTCCGCGCGTGACGATCGAGGAGTTGGCGGCGACCAAACGGCACCTGCAGCCGCTTCTTCCGGACATGGACCCTTGCGATCTCGATCTGATCTTGACCAGCCTGCTGCGCCCCTTCGGTTCCGGGCGTCGTTTCTTCTTGCGCGAGGTTCGTCCCGGTGTCCGCGTCTTCTGACGAAGCCTTCGTACTCGAGGTACTTGCGGCCTTGGAGCAGACCGGGCTTGAGGCGCTTGTCGTTGGCAGTGTGGCGGCGCCGAAGGCAAAGCACCGTAGCCAGGCCGCCACTTGCTGTTCTTCTACAGCGCGCTCGGACGGTCTTGGCGCGCAGCCGCCACGCTCGGTTCGATGTCGTCGCGCGAGGCCAACTTGTGCCAGACCAAGGTCGGATCGCTAAGTCGGATGACCAGGCCGGTCTGCTGCTGGACGGCGCGCTCGATACTGGCGGAGTCAAAACGGGCAGTCGGTGTCTGCACGACCTTCAGCGAATTGGCGCCCACCGCACCGCCAGGCAAATAGATGGCGCCATTGCCGAAATCAACGACAAAGGCAATCACGCCGGGAATGATGCCCAGGAGAATCCAACAGGCGTCCATGACAGCCACACCCGTGTCGACGCGCGCGTGGCCTTGCTGTCCCCGCCGCTCGGGATAAAGAATCGTGCCACAGCCGAGCGAGAGGCTGAGTGTAGTCATGGCGCATAGGGAAGCAACGCCGCGAAGAGGACGCGTGTGGTTCATGGGATTTCCTTTCGTAGAAGGGTCAGACAGAGTCGAGCTGGATCTTGTTTCTTCATCGACTTCACTTCTGCACCGCAGCCCACAGACGCTGGGCCGCAGCCGCACTGGGAGCGCCTTTCTCCACCAGCCGTTGTTGCCCGCCGGCAGCGAATGCAAGAATCCAGGTTTCGTCCTTGGGCACGCCGAGCGCCGTTCGCACGTGGCCGTCCTCGTCGAGCAGGAGCAGCGGCGGCACGCCCTCCTTGAACTCCTTACGCATCTGCTTCTTCGCCGTGTCCTTAAAGGAACTGGCCGTCATATCCTCCAGGAAGACCAGGCGTGCCTTCCCCTTGGGCTGCGCCGCCGGAAGAAGATCGCCCCAGGCCCGTTGCGCCTTCTCGGTATGGTAGGTCGGCGCCGTTACCACCAACACCAGCCCGCCTTTCAGAAGCTCGCCACTGGCGTGCTTCTTGCCATTCGGATCGGCAAGGACAAACTGGGGCAGAGACGCCCCAGCCGACGCCTTTGCCGCAGATGTTTCACGCCATACCGTCGGTCCAACCAGCACAAACAGCACAAGGATCGATGTTGTCGTCCGTCTCACATTACTCCAACCATCCATTGATAACCTCGCTCATAGTTCACAGTTGATTACGGATGATCCTCCACCACCCCGGACGGATATATACCTGGCAGCCCGCTGATGCCCCTGCTGCCCGGCGTCCCTGGTGGCCCGGGTGCACCTGACGGACCTGCCGCGCCTTGAGGGCCCGGCACCCCAGGCGGCCCCTGCGGCCCGGTNNACGTGGACGGCGGCGCGCGGGATATTCAGGTTGGCCTCGACCCACGTGCCGGTATCACCGCGACAGACGTTCAATTTGGACTCGTTCCAACTGTACCGCACCTGCCCGTCCTGACTCGGCTCACAGCTCGGCCGATCCAACGTGGGCAGGGGGGACTGTGTTGCACGCTGGATATCTGGCGAAGTCGCAGTCGGCTTATCGTGGCCAGAGCACGCCACCGCGTCGGCCAGCAGCACCAATCCCACCACTGCCAGCACATTGTGATTTCGACTGCGGCCATGAGTTCTCATCGTCATGAAGATCACCAGTTTCCTCCATTCCCAGAGTGGAAAATGCTGCTCCCACCCAGGAGCTATTGCATCCGCCATGCCGCCGCGCTTTTCAACGGCCTGCTGGCATAGCACGTGCAGCAGATGATCCCACATCGGCCAGCGTCTTAACCACCACCCATTGCTGGGACGATGCGCGGACTGAAAGGTATGGCTTCAAATGAAGAAACTCTCGATTCTGCTGCTGCTCGCTGCCGTCGGGATGAGTGGATGTTTCTGGGGGTTCCGTGGGCGCGGGCGGGGCGAAGGCCCGAATAGAGGGGGCGAGTATCGCGGACACGACGAAGGCCGTGGTCATTACGACCATGGTGGGGAGCACGACCGCCACTAACTGGGCCCGTGTGATGAACCGCCAGTCGCGACTGCGACGCCCGCTTAACACTACTGATTGAAATTCNNTCTGACCGAGAAGCGAGAAAGCGGACGGGTCCCGCAGCAGCGACGGCGACGGGAGAAATTCAATCAGTAGTGTTAAGCGCATGTCTTGCGTGCTTCACCCATTTGCATCCTCTCCTGCTTCCGTCAAGATGAAGCACCGATTCAACCACTTTGATTGGATCGGCACGGATGGCTTTCCGAACGCCACCGGATACCTTTGACGCGGTTGCCCCCGGTTCGGGGGGAGGTTCCCATTTCTAGAAAGTCACGCTCAAGACCAGACCCGACCTGTCCTTGGCAAGCAAAGGTGCGATTCCCATGCGCACCCGGGCCGACGGGGTGCCGAAGTCACCGCGGCGGTAGTCGCGCAAAGCTTCGACGGCGCCGACCGGCTGAGTGAAGATCATGACCTCCCCTGTCGCAAGGCCCGTCAGCAAGCTGATGGTCGCGCTGGTCCAATGGCCAAATCCGGCACCCAGCACAAGGAACAGACCGACGTTCAATACGACGTTGCCGCCATGAAAGAGCAGGCTCTGGCCCCGAGCTTCGTTCGCTGCATCTCTGGTCAACAATTTCTCTGCCTGGGCAAGCGTCGCACAGGGATCTGCTTGCGGATTCTCAGCCTCAAGTTCGTCGAGCCGCTCTTCATCACCCATTACTTTGAGCGGCGTGAAGACCACCGGGATCACGCCGATCAGCGCGGCGCCGCCTCCCACGTACAAATCCAGCCCCGACGCATGGGACACCAAAGGAGCCGCCACGAATTGGCCCGTGGCGACAGCCGAATAGATTGTGCCCCAAGAGTAGCTCCAGATGCGGGCATGGCGCGCGTCGACGCGCAAGCGTTCGTGAATGAAGTCGAGACGAACATCTGCATTCAGGCGCTGCAGCGCCGGTTCCCCGCCCACGAGAGAAACTGTGCATTCACCGCCCTGCGCCGGCCTAGCGCTCAAGACGAGAACAACCCCAATCACACGCCAAAACCAACCCATCGAGTGTGAAGCATAGCAGGAAAGCACCGGCTAATGGATCTCTCTACCCGGAAACCCTCAGAACCGAATTGCATCCGTCAAATCCGTCGTACACCGACTCCGGGTTATCCGGGTCGATTGTCAGCTTCTCCTTGTTGAGCAACAACTTGTACTCGTACTTGCCGGGCGCCAGAAACAATTCGACGTTGAAGCATTTCTTCAGTGGATCCCAGTTCATGGGCTCAGCCGTTCGATCCCACCCGTTGAAATCTCCCATGACATGCACGCAGTTATAGGTCTGGGCCGCGGTCGGGCCGAGCGAAAGGACCGCGGACGTCTTCGGCCTGGAGAAGCACGCCTGGTTCCGCCCGCCGCGCTTGGCCTTGTACAGGGCTTCGTCCGCTTCGGCCATCAGCGCACCTGCGGTTCGCGCGTCTCGTGGAAACGACGCCATCCCGACGCTGATTGTCACAGGAAGCAGACCTTGTTCATCTAAACGGAGGGGCGTGGCGGAAATCAACGCCCGAATCCCTTCGGCAAGTCGCTCAGCTGTGTGCTTGGGGGTTTCGGGTAGCAAGATCATGAATTCGTCGCCACCATAGCGGCCCGCTATGTCGGTTTCCCTGACGAAGTTCCGGAGCAAACCCGCCACATGCTTCAAGGCCAAGTTCCCGGCCATATGGCCGAAATGGTCGTTGATCTCCTTGAAACCGTCTATATCGATCATGAGCAGGGAGAGCAGACGGCCGTAGCGCTCGGCCCGCTTGATCTCGCTTTCGAAGCGCTCGGAAAGGCTCGCGAAATTAGGCAACCCAGTGAGATAATCAACAAAAGCCATCCGCACCAGGCTCTCATGGGACAGTTTCCACGCCACGCCTTCTTCTCGCAAGAAGCTTTCCAGGCGATCAGACAGGTCCAGCGCGGCAGTCCTAACCCCGATCGGCCGCTTTAGAACCCCGCGCAAATCCTGAAGATGGGTGGCCAGAGACTTGAAAACAGCCCTGGCCATTTTCTCAGGCACAGTCAGTCCAGTAAGTTCAAAAGCCAGCCTCTGAAAACTCGCCGAGGTGTCGGGCAGGGCGTCCAAGCGAGCCTGGATCTCGGAATTGGATTTCCCTCCGAAGACCAAGCCGCGCAGCAGGTCGCACCCTGTCAATACGCCTAAGTTTGATGAAATCATGGCAGTTCCACATGCGCGCGAACCTGGCTGCGCGCGCGGACCTTCACGCCAACAGAACCCGATCCAGACGCAGAAGCTTGAGGATCGCCAACGGTTGATCACATGGGCCCTGGACGGTTACCACGCCGCCGTACGCCTTGGCCTTCTTGTACAAGAACACCACCACGCCCACACCCGAGCTGTCGATGAGCCGCAAACCCGACATATCGACGACGACGCGAGGATGCCGTTCAGCGAGCAAGGCGTCGACGGATGGCCGAAGAATCGGAGTGGTGATCGCGTCCAACTCGCCCACGATGCGAAGGGTAGCTACGCCGTCCGCTTTGCTTGTTGAAAATTCCATTTGTCTTTGCTCCTCTCGCTTCAGATATGCCTGTCAATCGGACTCGGACAGGCGACTGGCACGTGGCGCTGCGGACTTTCCCGATGCGCCAGCCCTGGACACCAATGACGTGCCCGTGCCGGTTGATCCCCATACGGACCGTAGCAGGTTTCGGGCCACCGATGCGATGCAAGCAAGTTCGGCTAGTTGCATTGCAGATGGTCGCGGAATGGCCGCTTGTTCAATCAAGATGAAGTGTCGCCCGTTCAATTCGAGCGAGGGAAAAGACCGACAAAGCCGAGGATTTGCTCCGCTCGTGGCGGCCTGCCGGCATTGTTCTGGTGATTGGCATCATCCTGCTTTCGACCGGCCACGTGCGTGATATGACCGCTTGGGTCAGTTTTGGTGCATCCTTCCGGTTGCGACTTGGCGCACGACGCGCGCAGCACGACCGACCATTTCTCGATCCCGGTCGAGCAAGTGGTCGAGGTCGGAATCCAATTGGATCTGTGAACCGGGACGGTTGTTGCAGTTGCGCCGCCAAGACTCCAGAATGTTCTGGTGCGCAGCACGTTGGATCCCAGGAAGGAACTTCAATGAAAACTGCTTCACCATGTCTTCTTGCCATCCTGCTTGCGGCCTGCAACTCGAACACCTCGTCATCGCAAGGACCAGGCACGACTGGCGCCGACGCCGCAGCCCCCGCCGACGCCGCCCAGGCGGATCGGGCGCCCGGAACTGACGGCCTGACCGGCAACGGGTCAACCACGGTCACCGCTAGCGGGACCCACACGACATCGGGCCCGGGGACCAGCACCGGCTCGGCCAGCAGCACCGGGACAGGGACTGCGACCCCGTTGGCAACGGGGACCGGCACTGGCTCCGATTCTGGCTCTGGCACCGGCAGCGGAACCGGAACCGGCACGGACACCGGCTCAGCGACAGGCAGCGGAACCGGCACGGGTAGCGGCACGGCAACGGGCAGCAAGACCGGAACCAGCACAGGCAGTTCCACCGCAAGCGGTCGGTGGCAGCCAGGTAGCGCCGGGACCATCAACTGGGACTGGCAGATCGGCGCATCCGCCGACGCCGCCATCATCCCGCCCACAGGTTCGCAGATGATCGACGTGGACGGGTTCAATGTGAGCGCCGCGAAGGTGGCGGCCCTGCACGCCGCCGGACTCAAGGTGGTCTGCTATCTTGACGTGGGCAGCTACGAGACAGGACGTCCCGACTCGGCTGACTATCCGGCGGCGCTCAGGCTGTCCGAAGATCCCGACTGGCCCGGTGAGTGGTTCCTCGACACCCGCGACGTCTTCAAGGCAGGCTCCGTGCTGGCCGGCATCCTCAACAAACGCTTCCAGATGTGCGCGGACAAAGGCTTCGACGCCGTCGAGCCGGACAACCTGGACAACTGGGACGCGAACCGCAGCATCCTGACCGAGCAGGATCAGGTCGATTTCGACGGCTGGGTCGCCGACGCCGTTCACGCGCTGGGCATCTCGGTCGCACTCAAGAACTGCCCGGAACTCGTGACCAGGGTGGACCGGACTGGCCAGCGCCTGGTCGACAAATTCGACTTCGAACTCGACGAGCAATGTCAGGAATACAGCGAGTGCGGCAGCTTCACCGAGTTCACCAAGTCCGGCAAAGCGATCTTCGATGTCGAGTACAAGGCAAACCTCACGCTCAACTGCTCGCAGTTCGCCAGCCTGTCCATCAACGCGCTCAAGAAGGACCTTGACCTGGTAGGCGCGGGCGATTCCGGCTACCTGCGACAGACTTGTCCATAGAAATGCTGCTCGAGGCGAGAGAAAACTTCTTCGACCGCAATGGTCTTCACTGGAAAACCAGACCATTCGTGTGCAGTGAGAGCCACAGGACTACCCCCACGAGGATCAAGATGAACACCGTTATCCAATAGGCCGCAGGGCGGGCGTAGTTGAGGGTCCACCCCATCCCGATACGTTTGGGCACCCACAACCGGTCGTCATCGGGGTTCACATAGAAAAGTCCGCACCGGTAATGGTCGGGGTCGTGAACGTGGGGCATGTGGATCTCTATTTCCCGAATCATGAAGATCAGGCCGAGACCTAGAAATATGAAGAAGACCACGAGCCCGGTGTGAAGCGCGGGCATGCCCCACAAGGCCATGGCGAGGCAGGAACCGAGAAGGAAAGACGTGCCAAAGGTCAGAAACCCGCGCAGGGCCTGAAACCCCGCCAGTTGCGCCCGAGTCGATTCCTTCTTGGCCGCCGCGGCCACCACGCCAAAGAGAAACAGCACCAGCCAGATGAAAACCGGGGCGGCGAAGACCACCAAGGGCAGGTGGGTCTTCGACGTCCAGCCGTTGGGATTGCCGGCAGCGTTGAAATGCGTGGGCACGGGGTCAGGCATCCTGGGCACCAGCCGCGCATAATGGACAAGAAGGCCGGTCAGGCCCGCGAGCGCCCAAAGATCCCATTTTGAAAACAGACCGGGACGCCGCGCGTTCATGTCCGCATCACCTGGGGAAAATGGGCCACTCGGGAAAATGCCAATCGGGAGAGTGTCGTACCCACTTGGCCCGGTGTACCCTCTTGCGCCAAGGAAAAAGGAACAAGTTTGGCTCCCGTCGGCGTGGCGAACTACGTCCCGCCGCCGGCGACCGAGATGGTCACCCCCACGGCGTGCACGTCGATGCCGTAGCCCACGTCGACCTTGAAGGCCGGGATGGCCACCCCCGGCAGAATGATGCGCACCCCACCGCCGAAGCTGGCGTGGATGTCCTTGAGCTTGGAACGCACCGGGGGCGGAGCAACGCCGGGCGGCGGGACGCTGGTGCCGCCGGGGTAGCGCTGGAGCAGGGTCGCTGCATCGACGAAGACCGCTGCGGCGACGTTGAAGGGCACATGCGTCCAGGGGATCCGCAGATGCAGGAGCACCGCCTGATCCTCGGCCTGCATGCTGCCCAGGGTGTCGCCGTTGAACTCGTTGGTGAGATAGCCGCGCAAGTTGGGCCCGCCAATACGGAGCAGCTCTGTCACGGGACGCCCCCGGTCCGAGGTCGGGTAGTCGATGATCCCGCAGAAGATGACGGACGGGTAGTTCCACCGGAAGCGGCCATACAGCTCCACCAGGGTCTCGAACTTGGAATAGTCGAAGTCGGAGCCCCAGTAGCGGTCGGACAGCTCATTCTTGATGCGCACGCGAACGCCATGCCGGAGTCCCTCCCGGGAGCTGGTGTCGTCGTACTGGATTTGGAACTGCATGAGGAAGACCCGGCCGCTGCGCGGATTGTAGGGCAGTGCAATCGCTCCCGGTGCCAGATCCTGGACGGCACTCACTCTCAGGCGGCGGGCCGACAATCCAAGCGAAGCGCGGGTGTGGGGGGAAAGCACCCAGCCGATCTGGCCACTGCCGCCCATCACGGTGGTCGGCACCTGCATGAACATAGTGTGGTTCACAAAGAAGCGGATCTGCTCTGGCCGGTAGAGCCCGTTCAGTGCGTAGGTAAGCGGGGCGCCGGCGACAAGAGGGTCGCTGTACTCGAGGAAGGCGTAGCTCCGGGACTGGCCGACCTGACCCGCGGCGAGCAGGTGTACATCGCGACCGAGAACGTTCTCGTTGGCATAGGCGAGGCCGCCGGCCCAATCGCCGCT
This sequence comes from Myxococcales bacterium, assembly GCA_003158735.1. Classification (GTDB taxonomy): domain Bacteria; phylum Myxococcota_A; class Polyangia; order Fen-1088; family Fen-1088; genus Fen-1137. The sequence goes on from PMLB01000149.1 coordinate 10,748, forward strand.
GCCGAAGCTGGCCGTGGGAAAGGCGAACCAAGTCAGCTTGCCGACAGCCTCCACCACAACCTCGACCGGGTAGGTTTTGTCGTCCAGGTACATACGCCGTACTGCCTCCTCGGTGGGCAGCTCGATGAAAACCCGCACGCTGCTGAACAGATCGCTCTCGAGCAGGCGCTGTTGGGCGGCTTTGAGCACAGCAAGATCCACCGGGTCCCCCGGGTGCAGGTGCATGCGCGTCGCCAGCACCCGCGTTGTGACCCCGGGTGTGCCGCGGATCGCGACGTGGTCGACGACCAGCCAGGCCGCAGCTGGTGCGGGCCAGGCAACCCCACAAGCAACCATCAAAGCAGCACCGATCAATCGAGGGGAGTTCATGAACTTTCGTGATGGCATGGTTGCAGCTCAAGAAACTCGCCGGTGCTCAGACATCGCCCGACTCGGCGGCGGCGCGGACTTCGGCGCGTTGGACCTTGAGTCGTTGGCGGCGAACGCGCAGCACCTCGCGCGCGATGATCTGAAACGCGGCCACCACCGGGACGGCGATGATGGCGCCGACGATGCCCGCCATCTCTCCCAGGAAGAGCACGGACAGGATGACGACCAGTGGGTTGACGTGAACCGTGCGACGAAAGATCAAGGGGCCGAGGACGTTTCCCTCGAACTGTCCGTAGGCAATGAAATAGATCACACAGGCCAACGCGTGCCAGCCGCCGCCCGTGATGAGCGTGAGCAAGGTGATGACGGTTCCGGTCACCACCGGGCCGGCGTAGGGAATCATGCTGGAGAGGCCGCTCAGGATTCCGAGCGGGAGAAAGAACGAAACCCCGTTGATGGCCAGAAACGTGGTGGTCAGCGTGGCATTGACGGTGCAAATCAGCGCCAGCCCGCCCAGATAGCCGCCGATCGATCGATAGATCTTGTCCAGCACGTCCCCATACAGGTTGCGTGATTCGGGACGCGCCTCCTCCATGGCGCCGTGGATCAGGCGCCCGCCAAAGATCAGCATGAACACCGTCAAGAGCACGACCGTCACGGCCGCACCGACAAAGCTAAGGACGCCGCCCACCGCGGCCAAGATGGGCGTCGCCGCTCCCTCCAGCATCGCGGGGAATCCCTTTTCGAGCTTCTCGATGTGATCGGCCAGGTGAAAACGGGTGTTAAGCCGTCCGAAGAGGCGACTGCTGCGAGTGGTGTGAATGAAGGCCGGGGCTTGCTCCACCAGCGTCCGGCCTTGCGAGACAGCCGGCGGGATAAGCGTGAACGCCAGCCCGGTGAGCAGCCCAGCCAGCAAAATGCTCACCACTGCGATTGCGAGAGAGCGCTTGAGTCCGTGCCGCATCAGCATCTTCACGCCGTGATCCAGCGTCACCGCCAACAGCAGGGCCACGTAGGTCAGGGTGATTGCCACCAGCGAGTGGATGATGGCCATCACCAGGGCGATCACGACCAAGACGCCAAAACAAACCCTGAACACCGTCTTCAGCGTCACCCGCGACGGCCGCACCTCCCGACTGGATTCTGGAAGGTCGTTCGTCACGTCACCCCTCCCGCAACCCGCCCATCGCTATCGATGCGCCCACGACGAGCCAATGCGCACACCCGCGTCGCCGGAGTTGGTCCCGCCCATCCAGCGCCGCGAGCCCTGATCGTGGACCACACAAATTCCATAGCGGGCCAATCTAACACACCCCGTGGGCCTCTCCCTTGGGGAATACGGTGCGAGCGCAATCTTTGCGTATCGGCTGTCGCGCGGAACGCGCACCTAGGAGTACACTCAGACTCATGATGGTTCACATGCACCACAGGGCCGAGTTGCAGCGGGTTGCTCGCAAAGCGATGCTCGATCGAGGGCTGCAGCCGGATTTCGATGCCGTGGCGTTGAAGCAACTCGACGGCATACGCGGCCCCGCAGCCACGGAAGGCGGTGCCGTGCGCGACCTGCGTGACTTGCTGTGGTGCTCGATCGACAACGACGACTCCCTCGATCTCGACCAGCTTTCGCTGGCCGAGGATCTGGGCGGCGGGACAGTGAAGATCCTGATCGCCGTGGCTGACGTGGACGCTCTGGTCGCCAAGAACACGCCCATCGATTGGCACGCTGCCAGCAACACCGCCTCGGTCTATGTGGCTGGCCATGTCTACCCCATGCTGCCCGAGCGGCTATCCACTGACCTGACTTCGCTTGGGCCGGACTGCGACCGGCTCAGCCTGGTCATCGAATACGCAGTCAAACCGGATGGAACGCTGGGCGACACGCACGTCGGCCGCGCGCTGGTGCGCAACCGGGCCAAGCTGGCCTACAACGCCGTGGCCGCGTGGCTCGACGGCCGGGGGCCGTTGCCTGAGCCGGCCGCGCGCGTGAAGGGGATGGACCTGCAGCTTCGCATGCAGGACGACGTGGCGGCGCGGCTGCGGCGGCTGCGCCATCAACAGGGCGCGCTGGATTTGCAGTCATTGGAATCCCGCCCCGTGTTCGGTGGAGACGAGGTGGTGGGTCTACAGGCGGAAGAGCCCAATCGCGCCAAACAACTGATCGAGGACTTCATGATCGCCGCCAACGGCGTGGTGGCCCGCTTTCTCGAAGGCAAGGCGCGGCCCTCTTTGCGCCGTGTGGTGCGCTCGCCTGAGCGCTGGGCGAAAATTGTTGCCGTGGCCGCGAAGTTGGGCGAGTCGCTTTCCGCCGAGCCGTCGTCGCGCGCGCTGGAGGCGTTCCTCTTGCGACGCCGTGCCACCGATCCCCTGCGCTTTCCCGATCTGTCGCTGGTGATCGTGAAACTGATGGGCGCCGGCGAGTATGTGGTAGAGCTGCCCGGGCAGACCCCGGTTGGGCACTTCGGACTTGCGGTCAAGGACTACGCCCATTCCACCGCGCCCAACCGTCGCTTCCCCGATCTGGTCACGCATCGGCTGGTCAAAGCCGCGCTTTTGGACACCCCGGCGCCCTACAGCGTGGCCGAACTGGGCGAGATCGCGACCCATTGCACCCAGCAAGAGGGAAATGTGGCCAAGGTTGAGCGCCAGGTGTGCAAGTCCGCTGCGACCTTGCTGCTGGAAGGGCGCGTGGGCGAGAGTTTCGATGGCCTGATCACCGGTGCCGCGGACAAGGGAACCTGGGTGCGCGTCTTCAACCCACCCGTGGAAGGCCGCATGGTGCGAGGGTTCCAGAGCCTGCACGTGGGCGACCAGGTGCGCGTCACTCTCGTCCACACCGATTTCGATCGGGGCTTTCTCGACTTCGAACGGAAACAGTGAGAGCGAACATGAAGCCCGTTCGCCTGCGCGCCAGATGCCACCGTGCTTGCTTGCTCTCGGCGCTGGCAGCGGCCTTGGCCTGGACGCCAACCGCAACTCAAGCCGCCACGCTTAGCGAGAGCGATTTTGCCATCTCGCTCTACGCCTCTGTCGGGAGTTCGTCGCTCACTCTCGATTCAAGCAACCTTGGCGGTTTCTTCAATCCGCACGAATGCCTCTGTCCTGACACCATCACGGCCGTGGTGCAAATGACCTCGGCTGGGCAAACCGACGTCGGCAGTTCGACGATCACGGTCAGTTTCTACCTGGGGGCAAACTGTTCCACCTCCGCCGCGTCCTCCTCGTGCGGCTCGCTCGGCAGCCAGATAGCCCTCACCACGTCTCAGTCAGCCCAGGCAACGTTCACTGGCAGCCAGGTCTTCCAGTCGGCAGAGTCGGCAGCAGGAAGCGCGACCGTGGACTGCGGGAGTTTGACCCCTGGGTCAACCACCGTGTGGGCGTTTCTTACCCAGGACGGAACGGCGCTCGCTTTTTCTCTCTCCCAGGAGCTTCCCGTGGTCGCGACCACGGTCGCAGCTCCCACCGCTGTCACCGCCCTTCCCGCGAACCATGGCATCCTCGTGAGCTGGACTCCTCCGGCGGACACATCCCAGGTCGCGGGGTACCAGGTGCTGTGCCTGCCTCGTCCGGCCGCGGCGTCGACGGCTGCCTACGAAACTTGCGGACTGGCCAGCAGCGGCACGGTCATGACCGCATCTGACCAGACCGAGGTTTGCTCGGCCGAGGTTTCCGCCACGGCGACGTCGGTCCGTCTGGCTGGACTGGACAATGGTACCTCCTACACGGTCGCCGTGGTCTCGATTGATCCGAGTGGCGGCGTCAGCGCCCAGTTGTCGCAGGCCACGGCGACACCCCAGCCGACCGAGGGATTCTTCGAGGTGTACCAACATGACACTGGGGCGGCCAGCGGCTGCGCGCTGTCGCCACGCGGAGGTCGCGCGGGGCTGCTCTACATCGCGCTGCTCGCCGCCCTGGTCGTCGCGTTGGGCCGCGGCCCACGACGCAGGCGTCGCCGAGAAACCGCCGGCGCGAGCGTTGTACGTACAATTCTATTCGTGATCGCGTTCGGCACGACAGCTCGTGCTCAGATCGCGGTCGACCACGGCACCGCTGACTGGCCCTCGCAATCGCCGGTGTCGCCGCTGCCGCAAACCCCTGATTGGGGCATCGAGATCGGGGTGTCGCTCTATCGCCCGGCCGTGGACAGCGAGTTCAGCAACGGAACACATCCCTTTGCCGAGACCTTCGGGTCCAGCCGCCATCTCCTGTCGGAGGGGGAGGTCGACCGCTACCTGTACCACCGTTTCGGGACATGGGGCGTGGGCTTGCGCGGCGGCTACTACAGTGTGACAGGGTCGGCCTTTCTGGCTGACTTCAAAACGCGCAGCGGGGACGAGACCGCACTGCGCCTCATCCCATTCGCGCTGTCGCTGGTGTACAAAGCCGACCGGATTCCGCGCCTCAAGCAGGTGCCACTCATCCCCTACGCGAAGATCGGATTGGACGGCGTGGCGTGGACGGCGACTAACACCGGGGGCAGTGCTTCCCACAGCGGGTTCACACCAGGGTGGCACACCGCCGCGGGCGTGGCGCTCGGCCTGAACTTCCTGGGAATGGGTACCATCAACCCGGGAGCACTGGCCGACCCCTGCGCCCTGTTCTTCGAATGGGACTACGCCGCCATTAACGGACTGGGCTTTGGCAAGATGTTGCACGTCGGTGACAACACATGGTTTGCCGGCGTGACGTTCGATTTGTAGCGGTGGCAGCCGGCCCATCCGGTCCCAGCGACCCGACGGCGCAGAAAAAGTGACCCGCAGACGTCGACATGGCACTCATGACCTCGTAGAGGCCCCACTCCTGACCATGTTTGCCATTTTGACGCCACCACGACTCGACAACTCCTGATGGAGGGTTTCATGCGCAACGCTCGTTTGATCGCCAGCTTGCTTGTCCCAGCGACCCTGGCGGCTTCCGCCTGTGCCAGCAAGAGCCCAACCAGTGCCTGCACCGCTCAGTTCAGCGCCAGCAACGCTGGCCAACCCGCGACCATCACCATCGATACCGCGACCGTGGTCAACACCTTCGTGCCCAAGCTTGTCTTCGGCATTAACAGCGCCTGGTACATACCCCGGCGGGACTCGCTCAATACGCAGGCCAAGGTCCAGGCGGCAGGAAACTACTTCATCCGATACCCGGGCGGATCTTCCTCTGACGACTATCACTGGAACGGCACCGGAAGCTACGACGAGAGCCAACACTGGGTGCCCAGCCCTACCACCTTCACGCCGGGCTTTCCCGGGACGGAAATCTATCGGGGCACCACCTCGAGCTACGGGACCGCGTCCATGCTTACAGACGGCGCTCTCTCCACGCGCTGGCTGTCCAACGCCGACACCACGCTTCCCGCTGCGCAATGGGTGTACGTGGACCTCGGGGCGGCCACCACCGTCAGCTCGATCCAGATCGATTGGGACACGCCCTACGCGACGTCCTTTGAAGTCCAAACCTGGAGCTTGCTCTCGCCGTGGCCGCCGCCCTACCAGGCGAGCGGAGGCACGTGGCAGACCACCTCGGCCGGCGTGGTGACTGGCACAGGCGGCAGTCAAATCGTTACCTTCGACCCGGTATCAACCGAATTCGTGCGCGTCCTGATGACGGCCAGTTCCGCCGGCGACGGCGGCGCGTATTCAATCGCCGAGCTTACCCTGTACAACGGCGCCACCCAGGTCACGACCAACGTCGCCACCGTCAGCCAGTCAGCCACGACTGCATCCAGCACCGATCCAGCCAGCCAGGGCGTCTCGCAATCCAACTTCGACTTCGAGACGTTCATGACCTACCTGCAGTCTTTCACGCCGGCCGCCGAGCCCATCATCACGGTCAATGTGGGCACGGGCACGCCGCAAGAAGCGGCCGCGTGGGTCCACTACGCAAACCTCGTGAAAGGGTACGGGATTCGCTATTGGCAGATCGGCAATGAAATGGAGGGGGACTGGGAGACTGGGGGCCCTCTCAATGCGCAAGACTACGTCAAACGCTACGTCGAATTCTATGACGCCATGAAAGCGGAAGACCCCAGCATTGTCGTGCTCGGACCGGTGAGCGGCGGACCGAACGATCCCTCGAATCTGGGCGACGGCCAGACCTTCATTGCGGACTTCATCAGTCTTCTGCACGCGGACGGGCGGGACGATCACGTCGACGGGATCGACTTTCACTGGTATCCCAACTGGGGCACGGTCAGTGATTCGGCTGCCCTGGCCACAGTGTCTCAGCTAGGGGATTTCGCCGCCCAGCTGAAAGCGTCGCTATCGAGAACGACCGTCAAAGCCGATGTTCCGGTGTTTCTCACCGAGTACAACATCGGCCTGGCGGCCCCCAATTCGCCGGTCCAGCTCAACAAACTGGTAAACGGATTGTGGGTCGCCAATTTCTTGGGAGAGTTCATTCGCTATTTTGGCAACGGCGGCGGCACCAATTTGTGGAACATGATCAGCGGCACGACTACCCCGGACAGCAATACTGCGACTGCCGGAGACTTGGGCTATTTGCAATACAACAACAATGCCTACCACTACCAGGAGCATGCCGACTACTGGGCGATGCAGACTATGAGTTCCAATTGGGCGATTGCAGGTGACACCCGAACGCACCAACTGGTCTCGACCATATCGTCGCAAACGGCGCTAGCGGCCTATTCCGATCTACGACCCGACGGCGCCCTGGCCCTGGCTGTCGTCAACCGGGACCAAACCAACGCCTACAGCGCGCACATCGACATGGCGCCTTTCGTTCCGGGCCCGGCCGCTGACGTCTGGACCTTCGACGCGCGCAACTACGTTTGGCAGACTTCGGCCGTGCCCTTTCACGCCGAGCCTGACACCGCTCCCACGCACGCGCTTGCCTGCAGGGCGTCCGCCTCCGCGGCTTTCACGTTCTCTCCGTCCTCCATCACTGTCATTCGCTTTGTGCCGCCGGGCGCTGCTACCGCGGTCATTCCGGACGCGGGCGCCGTTACCAACGTGGCCGACGCCACTGTTACCCACAATTACGTGTTGATCGATGACATGGAGGGAGCGAGAACGGATGGACCGATTGAACTCGACTTGGGGGTTGCCGACCTGAGCCCGGGCTCCTGGTGGGACTGGTACAGCACTGGCAACGCGGCCAACACCAAGTCGCCCGACCCGTTCACCTACACGGCGCTGACTTCGCCACACACAACCATGAATGGCATCACCAGCACGCGTGCCGCGCATGTGGCTTGCCTGATGGCCGATCTATACGGCTATTGCGAGGAGGGATTCGTCTTCGCGCTGGGCATGTCCGATGGCGGCGTTACGCGTGTTCCTTACGACATCAGTTCGCACACGGGCATTGTTTTCTGGGGGATGTCCGCCGTTTCAAATCGGGTCAAGGTCATGATTCAAAATGCGGACACCGATTTGGCAGGTGGACGATGCGGCCAGAACGATGCCTCAAGTGACGGGTGCTGGGACAATTTCTCGATGTATGTGGACCTCACCAACACGTGGCAGAGGTTCGAGGTCAAGTTCAGCGATCTGTCTCAAGAAGGCTGGGGACGTCCGGCTCCATCCGGAGTCTTCGACGCCACGACCGCCTACTCGCTATATTTCCAGGTCAACGGTCCCAACGGCCCTACTGCGCCACCGGTGACCGCCGATTTCTGGATTGATGACGTCTACTTTGAATAGGCAAGCACATTGCCCATGGCCTGCGGACCGACGAGCGGGTGCTTGGTCTTCAATCGAGCATCACGGGATCGCGCAGGCCCATGAACGGCTATCGACGCCGGCGCAGTCGCCGCAACAAGAAGGCGGCGCCCAGCAAGGCGAAGAGTGCGCTAGGCGTGACTGCGGCGGTTTGTCCCAGATTGCAGCTACAACCCTTGTGTCCCAGCCGCGCAGTGTTGCCCGCGTCGGACGGGCTCGAGTCCCCGCTGCCGTCGAGGCCGCCGGCCTCGGGCGCGATCAAGTCTCTTCCGCCATCCGAGCTGCCGGCGTCAGGCGTGATCGCATCTCTTCCGCCATCGGGGCTGCCGCTGGAGCCACCGGCATCCCGCAGTCCACTGCCGGCGCTGCCGCTGCTTCCACCCGCACCTCCCGCGCCGCCTGTGCTCGTCCCACCAGATCCACTTGCGCCGCCACGTCCGCTCGCTCCCCCCGCGGCGCTTCCGCCCAAGCCGCCCGTGCCGCCGCTGCCGCCGCCAAAACCACCCGCACCGCCAGTGCCGCCGCTACCGCAGTCAGAAGGGTCGACGTCTACTATGCACGCGCCGGCGCCATCGCACGCTATGCAGGTCCCGCAGGGCGTTCCGTATTGCGGATAGTCGCAAGCCCCCGCGCCGTTGCAGGTCGAGCGGCAAGCGCCGCTGCCCAGGCCGCATTCCTTCTGTGGATCGCTGCCGGCGGCGTAGGCAGAGCATTTGCCAGCTTGACCGGCCCGATTGCAAGACACGCAGATTCCATCGCACGCGCTCTCGCAACACACCCCATCCACGCAGAAGCCAGAGGCGCAAGCGCTCGCGCTGGAGCAGGCTGTGCCGTTCTTGGCATTGCAACTGCCGCCGGTCCCGCACGCCTGTCCAGGGCAGCTACCAGGAACTTCGGTGCCCGCAGCCGCCACGGTGCAGGTGCCTTGGTGGCCGGCAACGTTGCATGACTGACAGGATCCGGAACAGGACGCGACCCCGCAGCAGACGCCGTCCACGCAGAAGCCCGAGGCGCATTTCGACGCCGTAGCGGCGGTGCACCCCTCGCCGTTGCCGAGATTGGTCACCTTGTACTCCCATACTTCGCCCTGATCCGTGCCCGGGCCGAAGAGCACCATCACGTCGCGCTGGCTGTCAAAGGCCATGAGACCTGACCCGCTCGGGCCCGTGGACTGAGAGCGCACGTACCAGGTTGGACCGTTGGTATCCAGCTCAAAGGTGTTGACGGCGGTGGTTGCGCCGGTCGTATCCGTCGGGACCGGGGCCGCAACCTGCCGGCGGCGCAAGCTATCGTAGGCAAAGACAGGGTAGCTGTTGTCGAGATCGATGGAGTCGCCAGTGTCGTGAAACGCCCAGCCCGCCGAGACGGGATCCCACTCCCAGAAAACGCTGTTGCTGGTGGTGCCTTGCCAAGTGGGGGTCCCGTCGAAGAAGAACATCTTCGCCCGACCGTCGTCGAAGGTCACCCCGCTGATGTTCCACTCGTAGCCGTTCGACTCTGGCGTGACCGAGCCGGGCACTGGTGTGCGGTTGGTCCACGTCGTGGTCGCGCCGTCCCACTCCCAGACCACGCTGGCACTGGATGTGATTCCGCCCAAGAGCAGCACTTTTCCGCGCCCAGAGTCAGTGACCATTGCCAGCGAATCCAGAGGGCCAGGGCTCGACGCGGGAAAGAGCTGGCCCCACTGGCGGGTGCTGCTCTGCCATTCCCAGGTATCATCAAGGATCGAGTATTCGCCTAGGCCTTCGTTGGGGGTCGCGTTGTCGCCGCCGTACAGGATGAGCGACTTGCGGGCCGGGTCGTATGCCATCGCCGCGTTTTCGCGGGCGAAGGGGCGTCCATCACTTTTGACCTGGGACCAGAAACTCCCGTCCCACTCCCACAGATCGTCCAGCACCGGGTACGGGTCCTGCCCGCTCAGACCGCCGAACACGTAGGTCTTGCCAGTGGCGGGGCAGAAGGCCATGGCGAAACCCGAGCGCACACTCGGTGCGTTTTGCGGCGGCGTGCGGTTGGTGAACGCTGCTGTGGCGGGATCCAATTGCCAGAGTTCGGCAGACGGACTTATCTGCCCCCGCGCGTAGGACGGGCTGGAGGCATCGTACGGACCGAGAAGCGTCACGCCCGCCACCAGATCCAGGCGGCTTTGCGCAGGGTCGGTGAGGAGCGAAGCGTACATGCGTCCGGCGGGCAGGCTGCTGCTGGTCAGTCGCTGTGCCCACGTTCCCTTGGTCGAATCCCAATCCCAAACGTCGGCCAGGCTGAGGTGGGTCTGGAAGTCCTTGCCGCCGAACAGGACGGTCATGCCGCGGCTGGGATCGAACGCCATGGCGTGGCCGTAACGCGCGCTCGGCACTGTCCCCGTGGTTGGACGCAAAGTCCAGCCTGGCGTCGCCGGATCCCACTCCCATGTGTCCTGCTGGGGGATGCCGTTCGCATCAGCCTGGTCCTTTTGCATTCCGCCGAACAGGACGGCCCGGTTGCGCTGGCTGTCCCATACCAGCGCGGAATCGTAGCGGGCGCTGGGCGCGGTGGTGGGAGTGAGCTGGATCCATGTGCCCGCTGTGGGATCCCATTCCCAGGTGTCGCCAAACGCCAGCGAGATGCCGCTCCCATCAGGCGAGGGCTCTCCAGCGCCAGGCCGGTGTCCTGGATCACTGTCAATATTGTCAGTGTAGTCGATCCCCTCGGGCCAGATGGACGTACCCGAATCGGCAAGACCGCCCCCAAAGAGCAGCACCTTGCCCGTGGATTTCTCGAACACCATGCTGTGCTGACTGCGGGCGCCTGGCCCCGAACTGGTGCGGTTCGTGAAAACGCCGCTTCCCGGATCCCATTCCCAGGTGTCCGCGAAGTCGTAGCCGGTGTTCGAGCGCCCGCCGAAGATGACGAACTTCTTGCGGACAGGATCGTAGACCATGCTCGCACCTACGCGCGCACCTGGCTTGCTGCCGGCTGGGGTGCGGTTGGTCCATTGGCCGGTCGCAGAATCCCACTCCCAGAGATCCTGAAACGCTATAGGGGACCCGCCCGAGCCACCGAATATGACGAGCACCTTGCGGGCCTCGTCCACTGCCGCCGACTGCATATAGCGCGGGTCGGGCATCGGTGGTAAGGGCACGTCGACGCGCGTCCAGGTGGCGATTTCGCTCGCGGGCACGGTGCCCAGGGCCAAGTGGGAGGACTCAATGCGAGGGCCGTTTTCCGGATTGGTTTCGGAGCAGGTGGCAAGCAAGAACAAAACAACGAGAGCCTGGAGGAAAACCCCGGGCCGGCACAGACCGGCCAGCGTGCGCGGTAGCGGTAGCGTGAGCGACCAGCGCCGAGCAGCCTGCGTGGGCGTTTCGCGTGAGCGGTGAGCGGCTCGCCGGCCGCTCACGCTCTCCGCCTGTCGCGTGCCGCCCACGAACTCCCCTGGGGGGCTTCGGGACGGACAGCCCACCCGGCCCACCCCTCGCGCTTCGCGCTCGCCCGTCGCGCTCACGCACTCGCCCACGCGAGCCGCGAGCCGGCCCTTCGGGCGGCCCGGGATTTCCCGACGGGCTCTAGCTGGGGCGATTCTTCGCAGTCTCACTGTCCACAGGAAGGCGGCAGCGAGCAAGACCAAGGGCAGCCCTGGCGTGCCTCGACCAGTCTGGCCAAGATCGCAGTTGCAACCCGAGTGGCCCAGACCCAGCTTGGCCCTCGCGTCCGGCGCGCTCGCATCTCCTGCGCCAGCGGGGCTGCTGTCGGGCACCATCGCATCCCTTCCACCATCGGGACTGCTCGCATCGGGCGCAAGCGCGTCCCTGCCGCCAGAGGGGCTGCTCGCATCGGGCGCAAGCGCGTCCCTGCCAACGTCGGGGCTGCCCGCGTCGGGCGCGATCGCATCCCTTCCGCCATCGGGGCTGCCGCTGGCGCCACCCGCACCACCACTTCCACCTGAGCCGACGGTGCCGCCGACGCCACCCGAGCCACCTCTTCCGCCGCTTCCACCGCGGCCACCGGTTCCGCCCGTGCCACCCGGACCGGTACCGCCCGTGCCGCCGCTGCCGCCGGTGCCGCCAGAACCGCCGGTGCCGCAGACGGCAGGATCGGGGGGCGCGCAGGTGCCAGCGCCGTCACAAAACTGGCAGGTCCCGCAGGAGATTCCCGATGGCGGGGCATCACAGACGCCTGCGCCGTTGCAGGTCATGCGGCACATGTCGCTGCCCGAGCCGCATTCGCTCTCTGGATCGCTGCCCGTGGTGTAGGCAGAGCACTTGCCAGCCCGACCCGCCTGGTTACAAGACACGCAGGTGTCATCGCACGCGCTCTCACAACACACCCCATCCACGCAGAACCCAGAAGCGCAGCCGCTCGCTTTGGAACAGGTCGTGCCGTTCTTGCTCTTGCAGGCGCCGTTGCCATCGCACGCCTGTCCGTTGGCACAGCTACCGGCGACTTCCGTACCCGCGGCTGCCCGGACGCATGTGCCTTCGTGGCCGGCCACGGCACAGGACTGACAAGCGCCTGAGCAGGAGGCGATCGAGCAGCACACGCCGTCCACGCAGAACCCCGAGGCGCAGTTCGACGCGGTGGCGGCGGTACACCCCTCGCCGTTGCCGAGACTTGTTACCTTGTACTCCCAGGTTTCGCTCGTCTGCGTGGCATAGGCCAGGCCTCCGCCCGTGGCAATAATGCCACAGAACAACACAACCACCCCACGCTGGCTGTCAAAGGCCGTGGCGCCTGCCCCTGCGAGGCGCGGATCTGCGCCCGCAGAAAAAGTGCGCAGGTACCAGGTTGGACCCTTGGCATCCAGTTCCCAGGTTTCGAGGGCCCCCGGTGTGCCAGCAATGGGCACGACATGCCGGCGCCGCAGGCTATCGTAGGCGACCAGACTCGTACCCTGGTTGCTCTCGAAGTCGACGACGTCGCCGCCGTCGCGCAGCACCCAGCCAGCCGTGACAGGATCCCACTCCCAAAAGGAACCATTGCTGGTGCCGTCGTCCGAGTCGTCCGCCATGAGGACCATCTTCTGGCGGTCCTGGTCGAAGCTCAGAGGCGGAGAAAAGCGTCCGGCCGGCACAACACTGAGGGGTGAGGGTGTGCGGTTGGTCCAGGTGGTGGTCGCGCCGTCCCACTCCCAGACTGCGTTGCTCCGAGGGTCCACCCCTGTCTGGCCTCCCGGAGTCGGGTAGGTGTAGGCATAGTAGGGTCTCTCGCCGCCGAAGAGCAGCACCTTGGCCCGGCCCGAATCGGTGACCATGGCGTGTGAGTCGCGAGGCTCCGGGCTCGATGCGGGGTGAAGCTGGGTCCATTGGCGGGTGCCAGAATTCCACTCCCAGGTGTCGCCGAAGATTACATTGCCCGTCGACGGGGCGGGCGCCCCGCCTGCGAAGTTCGAACCGCCGTAAAGAATGAGGGACTTGCGGGATGAATCGTAGGCCATCGCCGCGGCCATGCGGGCGGCGGGTCGTGTGTCGCTTACGACCTGGGCCCAAGAGCTGCCATCCCACTCCCACAGGTCGTCAAGCAACGCGGAATTGTCGTCGACTCCGCCGAACACATAGGTCTTGCCGGTCGCGGGACAGAAAGCCATGGCGGGATACGAACGCGGCGACGGCCATGTCGGGGGCGGCGGTGGCGTGCGGTTGGTGAAGGTCGCAGTCTTGGGATCCAGCTCCCAGATCTCCCCCGCCGGCGCGTTGGCGCCGGTAGGGTACAGGGCCATGCTTTGGATCAGGCCCCCCACCAGATCGAGGTTGCCCTGGGCGGAGTCGGTGACGAGCGAGGCGTACATGCGCACCGCCGGCAGATTGGGTTCGCTGCCGGTAAGACGCTGCGTCCACCCTCCGGTGCTTGGATCCCATTCCCAGACGTCGGCCAAGGCGTCGCCGGTATCGATGTCCCAACCACCCACCAGCACGGTCACACCCCGGCCGGGGTCGTACGCCATGGCGTGGCCGTAGCGCGCGCTCGGTGCGGGCCCCACGATTGTGCGATTGGTCCAGTTCTGCGTCGCCGGATCCCATTCCCATGTGTCCTGCTTGGGGACGCCGCTGAGACCGGCCTGCGACTGCTCCATGCCACCGAACAGGACGGCGACGTTGCGTTTGCTGTCNNCGACACCACGGAGAACTCAGGGAACCCATCGGCTGTGCCGCCCCCGAAGAGCAGCACCTTTTGCGTGGATTTCTCGAAGACCATGGCGTGCTCGCTGCGATAGCCGGGCCCCTTGCCCGAGCTGGTGCGAGTGGAGAAGGTGCGAGTTGTGGGCTCCCAGACCCAGAGGTCGGAGTAGTCGACGTAGCTGTCCCGGCCGGTGATCATGCGCCCGCCGTATAGGACGAAATTGTCGCGGGCCGAGTCAAAGACCATGCTTGCACTCGCGCGCGCCCCCGGTTTGGCGCCGGCTGGGGTGCGGTTGGTCCAGGCGCCGGTCGCGGGATCCTACTCCCACAGATCCTGAAACGCCGTCACAGTGGCATTGTCGGCCGTGGGCCAGCCGCCGAACATGACCAAGACATTGCGGATCTCGTCAAAGGCTGCCGCCTGCAGGTAGCGCCCGTCTGGGCCCGGCACAGGGGGCCCCACGCGTGTCCAGGTTGCGATTTCTGTTGGGGGCACAACACCTAGGGCCGCGTGCGAGGACACCGCCCGATGGCCAGGATGGTCTTCGTTGCAGGCGGCGAGCAGGACGAAACCAGCCAACACACTTCTTCGGAATTTCATGACGGTTCTCCCATGGCCGGTAGCTCAGTGAACAATGGAATCACCTCAAAGCATTCGCGCACTGATGAAACACAACAGTTGCGAGTTGCGCAAAGACTCCTAGTGCCTCTAGTCAGAAGATCGGGCAGGTTTCGGGCGTTCAGACGCCCGGCCTGCGAGGCGCGACGAGGNNTCGACGTATGTAACCGAGGAGCAATGACGCAGGACGGGATACATGGACGGCCCAACCCTGTCCGGAATTGTGACTGGAGGCACTAGCACGCAGTGGCTCTGCCGCTTCATACGGCTCAGCCCTCAGGCCGCGGCTATCGACGCCGGCGCAGTCGCCGCAACAAGAAAGCGGCGCCAAGCAAGGCGAAGGGTACGCTCGGCGTACTGGCGCCGCTCTGGCCCAGATTGCAGTTACAACCCTTGTGGCCCAGCCGCGCGGTGTTGCCGGCGTCGGGCGCGATCGAGTCTCTCCTGCCGTCGGGGCTGCCGGCGTCAGGCGCGATCAAGTCTCTTCTGCCGTCGGGGCTGCCGGCGTCAGGCGCGATCGAATCTCTTCCGCCATCGGGGCTGCCACTGGAGCCACCGGCGTCCCAGTGTCCACCCGCGCCGCCGAGACTGCTGCCGGCGCTTCCGCTGTTTGCACCCACGCCGCCCGAGACCATGCCACCCGCACCGCCGACGCTGGTTGTGCCGCTGCTGCCACCGCCGCCAATGCCACTAACGCCACCTCGCCCCCCTGAGCCGCCCGAGACCATGCCACCCATACCTCCCGCGCCGCCCGTGATCGCCCCAGCAGACCCACTTGTGCCGCCACGTCCACTGGATCCACTCCCGACGGTTCCGCCGAAGCCACCAGTGCCGCCGCTGCCGCCGAAGCCACCGGTGCCGCCGCTGCCGCCGGTGGCGCACGTGGAAGGATCAGGGTTGTCGACACACATCCCGTTGCCATCACAAACCTGACAGTTGGTCCCGCATGGCATTCCGGCCTTGGGAAAGTCGCAATAGCCCGCGCCGTTGCAGGCCGCGTGGCAAGCGCCGAGGCCGAAAACGCATTCGTTCTGTGGATCGCTGCCCGCGGCGTAGGCAGAGCATTTGCCAGCGCGACCGGTCTGATTGCAAGACACACAGGTGCCATCGCACTTGCTCTCGCAGCACACGCCATCCACGCAGTAGCCGGAGGCACAGGCACTCGCGCTGGAACAAGTCGTGCCGTTCTTTGCGCTGCAACTGCCGCTGCCGGCACATGCCTGTCCGGGGCAGCTCCCGGTGACTTCGGTACCCCCAGCCACCACGGTGCAGGTGCCTTCGTGGCCAGCCACCGCGCAAGACTGGCAAGTCCCAGCACAAGCCGCGATTGAACAGCAGACGCCGTCCACGCAGAAGCCTGAGGCACAGGTCGACGCGGTGGCGGCGGTGCACCCCTCGCCGTTGCCGAGGTTCGTGACTTTGTACTCCCAGGTTTCGGTCTGGTCGGTGTCGTACGGGCCCGCTCCGAATAGCACCATCACGCCGCGCTGGCTGTCAAAGGCCATGGCCGGATCGCTGACCAAGTTTGGGAACGCGGCCGTGTCGCGCACGTACCAAGTTGGCGTCTTGGTGTCCAGCTCCCAGGTCTTCCAGGCGATCGGGTTGCCGTCTGCATCGGATATCGGATTGCCATCTCCATCCACCGCTAGCGTGGGCACAACTTGCCGTCGGCGAAGGCTGTCGTAGGCCACGACCGGGAACCCGTAGGTCCATTGATCCTTGGCAAAATCGACGAGGTCGCCACTGTCGCGCAACGCCCACCCGGCCGAGAGAGGATCCCACTCCCAAAAAACGCTGTTGCTGGTGGTGCCTTGCCAGCTGGCCTGGCCGGCGAAGAGGAACATCTTCTGGCGGCCATCGTCGAAGGTCACCAGCCCGGCCTCGGTCCCGCTGGGCGTGACCGAGCCGGGAACGGGTGTGCGGTTGGTCCAGGTCGTGGTCGCGCCATCCCACTCCCAGACCGGGTTGCCGCTGCAGCCTACGCCGCCGAATAGCAGCAGCTTGGCGCGGCCCGAATCGGTCACCATCGCCATGTTGGGCGCGGTCATGCAATCGGGGCTCGACTGGGGGAAAAGCTGGGTCCACTTGCGTGTGCTGCTCTGCCATTCCCAGGTGTCGTGGAGAGGAGAATTGAGATCGTCATCGCCGCCGAATACGATGAGAGACTTGCGATACTGATCATAGGCCATGACCGCGTTCGTGCGGGCTGGGGGGCGCACATCAGCCTGAACCTGCGACCAGGAACTCCCGTCCCACTCCCACAGATCGTCGAGCAGCGAGTAATCGAAGGCGGTGCCGCCAAAGACGTACGTCTTGCCGGTGGCGGGACAGAAGGCGATGGCGGGAGAGGCGCGATAGCCCGGTGGTTTCTGCGGTGCTGTGCGCTTGCTGAACGTCGCCAAAGCGGGATCCAATTCCCACAACTCCTTGGAGGGCGTCACCTGGTTTTCCCCGGATCCCGGACCGTAGTACTCCGGTAGGAAGGTGACGCCTGCCACTAGGTAGAGGCGGTCTTGCCCAGGGTTGGTGACCAGCGAGGCATACATGCGCCCCGCGGGCAGATTGGCTTCGCTACCAGTCAGTCGTTGCGCCCACGCGCTGGTGGTCGGATTCCAATCCCAGAGGTCAGCCAGGCCGAGGTGGGTTTGCAGGTCTTTGCCACCCGTGAGCACGACCATGCCCTGGCCCGGGTCGTACGCCATGGCGTGACCCCAGCGCGCAGTCGGCTGCGGCCCACTGGTTGTTTGCAGAGTCCAGACCGACTTCGCCGGATCCCATTCCCAGACGTCCTGCTGGGGAACGCCGTTCGCATTGGCCTGCGGCTTTTGCACTCCGCCAAACAAGATGGCGCGGTTGCGCTTGCTGTCCCATACCAGGGCCGAGTCAAATCGGGCACTGGGCGCACTGGTTGGCGCAAGTTGGGTCCAGACCGCCGTGTTGGCATCCCATTCCCAGGTGTCGCCAAATGCGATTGCGATGGCGGTTCCATCGAACACTGTCCAACGGTCTGTGGGGTCGCTGTAGTCGTGGCCCTCGGGCCAAATAGCGGAGCCTATGTCGCCACGACCGCCCCCGAAGAGCAGCACCTTGCCGGTGGATTCTTCGAACACCATGCTGTGCCGACCGCGGGCGCTCGGGCCTGTCCCGGCGGTGCGATTGGTCCACGCACCGGTCGCAGGATCCCACTCCCATGTGTCCTCAAGATCGTAGTCGGTCGCGCGCCCACCGAACAGGACGAACTTGTTGCGAGTCGAATCAAAGACCATGCTCGCGCCCGAACGCGGGCTCGGTTTGTTGCCAGCGGGGGTGCGATCGGTCCACGCGCCGGTCGCAGGATTCCACTCCCAGGGATCCTTGGACGCCCACCCGCCACCGCCGAACACGACCAGCACATTGCGGCTTTCGTCGAAGGCGGCCGACTGCAGATAGCGCGCGTCAAGCTCCGGCGGAACCGGGGCCGAGAGCTTTGTCCATGTGCCTGTCTCCGATGCGGGCACAGTGCCCAAGGCCAGATGGGAGGATTCGAGGCGCGGACTGCTGCCCGGATTGGGCGGCGAGCAGGAGGCCAACAGGAGAAGAGCGGCCAGAGCTTGTAGGGGGCCAATTGCGCGATCCGGAGTTTCACCACAGAGGCCACAGAGGCCGGAAGGAAAGGGTTTCGGATCCGGGTCCGAACCCTTCTTTCCTTCCGATCCGGCTCTGTGATCTCTGTGCTCTCTGTGGTGAAATCCGGTGCGGATCACGCTGACCGACCCTCGCGGGTCCGGAGTTTTCCGACGGGCGCTTCTTCGCAACTTCCTGGCCCACAGGAGCGCAGCGCCGAGCAGGACGAACGGTATGCCCGGTGTGCTGCGCCCGCTCTGGCCCAGATCGCAGGAGCACCCCTTGTGGCCGAGCCGTGTCGGGCTGCCCGCGTCTGGCGCGATCGCGTCTCCTCCGCCAGCGGCACTGCTGTCGGGCACCGTTGCATCTCTTCCGCGGTCGGGGCTGCCCGTGTCGGGCGCCATCGCATCTCTGGCGCTGCCCCCGTCGGGCGTCATTGCATCTCTGGCGCTATCGGGACTGTGGGTGTCGGGCGTCATCGCGTCTCTGGCGCCATCGGGACTGCTGGTGTCGGGCGCTATTGCATCTCTTCCGCCATCGGCACTGCTGCTGGCGCCACCCGTGCCACTGCTTCCACCTGCGCCGCCGACAATCGTACCGCCGACGCCTCCCGCGCCACCATTTCCGCCACGTCCGCCGGTGCTCGTGCCCCCTGTGCCACCACTGCCACCCGCGCCGGTCCCGCCGGTGCCGCCAGCACCGCAGGGAGAAGGATCCGGGGTGAAGCACGTGCCGGCGCCATCACAAGTTGCACAGAATCCGCACGGCGTGGCCTCTGGCGGAGCATCGCAGGCGCCTGCACCGTTGCAGGTGAAGCGGCACGGATCACTGCCTGCGCCGCATTCACTCTCTGGATCGCTGCCCGCGGTGTAGTCAGAGCATTTGCCAATCCGCCCGGCCTGGTTGCAAGACACGCAGGTGCCATCGCACGCGCTCTCGCAACACACCCCATCCACGCAGAAGCCAGTAGCGCAGACAGATGCGCTGGAACAAGTCGTGCCGTTCTTGCTCTTGCAGGCGCCCTTGCCATCGCACGCCTGTCCGCCCGCGCAGCTACCGGTCACTTCGGTGCCCGCAGCCGCGGATGTGCAGGTGCCTTCGTGGCCGGGCACCGCGCAAGATTGGCACGAACCCGAACAGGACGTCTTTGCACAGCACACGCCGTCCACGCAGAACCCCGAGGCGCAGATCGACGCCGTGGCGGCGGTACATCCCTCGCCGTTGCCGAGATTCGTGACTTTGTACTCCCATATGTCGCTGGTCAGTACCTCAATTCCACCACCGAAAGACACCACGACGCCGCGCTGGCTATCGAATGCCATGGTCGGCTGCGCATCGAGGATACGGGGGCCGGTGGAGGGAGTGCGCAGATACCAAGTCGGACCCTTGCTATCCAGCTCCCAGGCTTCGAGGGCCCCGGCCTCCGCCAGGACGGAGGGCAGAACCTGCCGTCGGCGCAAGCTATCGTAGACCACAGGATCAGTTTCGGCGTAGTAGGCGAAATCGGCGATGTCGCCACCGGATTGAGGCGTCCAACCAGCCGAAATAGGATCCCACTCCCAGTACACGACGCCGTCGCCGGTGTCGTTGCCCTCGTACAGAAACATCTTCTGCCGACCCTCGTCGAAGGTCAGGCCGGGGTAACTGCGCCCGCTCGGCGCGACGGTGAGCAAGACCGCTGTGCGGTTGGTCCAGGTCGCCTTGCTGCCATCCCATTCCCAGACGACGTTGTTCTCTGGATCCTGGGTCCTGGGGGTTCCGGGGGTCGGGTAGAGCGAGTCGCGGGTTTGTCTGTCGCCTCCGAAGAGGAGCAGCTTGGCACGCCCAGAATCGGTGACCATGCCCGCTCCGTCGCGAGGCTCGGGGCTGGACGCAGGTTGAAGCTGGGTCCACTTGCGGGTGCCGGGGTTCCATTCCCAGGTGTCACCCAGGATCACAGTCGGCGTGATCGGGGTGGACCCGGAGTACGCGCCGCCATACAGGATGAGGGACTTGCGGGCCGGATCGTAGGCCATCGCCGCATTCATCCGGCCGGCGGGCCGTACGTCGCTCGGAACCTCGGACCAGGAGGTGCCGTCCCACTCCCACAGGTCGTCAAGAAAGGTGGGGTTCAACTCCAACTCGAAGCCAAGGTAGTTGTTGTGGTAGTCCGCACCTCCGAACATGTACATCTTGCCCGTGGTCGGGCAGAAGGCCATGGCGGGGTTCGCGCGCGGAATGGGCCATGCCTTGGGTAGAATGGGCGTGCGGTTGGTGAAGGTCGCCGAAACGGGTTCCCATTCCCAGGCCTCGCCGTCAGGCGCGTTCTCGTCTGGGGCGGCGGTCAGGCCCCCAACCAGATCGAGGCGGCCGCGCGCGGTGTCGGTGACGAGCGAGGCGTAGTAGTGCGGCGCGGGGAAAGTGACTCCAATGCCGGCTTCGCTACCGGTGAGGCGCTCAGTCCATGCCCCTGAGCCCGGATCCCATTCCCAAACATCGGCCAGGGCTTTGATGAATCCGATATCCCAGCCGCCCATGAGCACGACCACACCGCGGCCCGGATCGTAGGCCATGGCATGGCCGTGGCGCGGACTGGGCTTGTCCCCCGAGATCGTGCGATTGGTCCACTCCTGGGTCGCCGGATCCCATTCCCATGTGTCCTGTTTGACAACGCCGGACAGGCCGTCCGGTGGCGTCTCAATGCCGCCGAACAGGACCGCGCGGTTGCGTTTGCTGTCCCAGACCAGCGCCAGGCCGTAGCGGGCGCTGGGCGCGCTCTTGGGCTGAAGTTGGGTCCACTTGCCGGATGCAGGATCCCACTCCCAGGTGTCGCCCAGCCCGACTGCAAGCGTGGTGGCCTCAAAGGGGTTCTGAGGGGTGGTGTCACTTGTGCCGCCCCCGAAGAGCAACACTTTCCCCGAATTCTCCTCGAAAACCATGCCCTGCTGGCTGCGACCGACCGGCCCCTTGTCGGAACCGGTGCGGTTGGAGAAGGTGCCCTTCGCGGGATCCCATTCCCAGGTCTCGGCGTAGTCGGTGTAGGGGAGAGAAGGGTAAGTCCCCCTATTGGGCTCGACGACACGCCCGCCGAAGATGTCGAACTTGTTGCGGATGGAGTCGAAGACCATGCTCGCGCCCCCGCGCGGGCTCGGACTGCCACTGGCGGGGGTGCGGTCGGCCCATGCACCGGTCGCGGAATCCCATTCCCACAGCTCCCCAAGCTCCGTGGTCGGGCGGATGTTGACGGCTGATTCCTCCAGGCCACCGAACATGACCAGAACCTTGCGGGTCTCGTCAAAGGCGGCCGCCTGCAGGTAGCGCAAGTCAGGGGCTGCTGGGGGGCCCAGGCGCGTCCAGGTGGCTTTCTCGGTCGCGGGCACGACGCCCAAAGCCGCGCGGGAGGACTCGACACGAGGGCGGTTCCCCGGATCGCGGTCACAGCAGGTCGCTAGCAGGAGCAGAGTAGGTAGGGCTATCTTTCGTAGTGGCATGAAAGTTCTCCAGCGAGGGGGATGCCAGGACAGAAGGGCCTCGCACTAGACGCAACCAATACTCGTGCAGTGGTCCGTTGTGTTCGCGTGGCTCACTCTTTTTCCATCTCTTCGGTCTGCTCGCCGACATCGCCACCGCATGGGCGCAACTGCGCGGATTCGCCTAGTGCCTCCGGTCAGAATTTCGGCCACGTTTGGGCGGCCGATCCATCCCGGCCGGCTGCGTTGCTCCTCGGTTACATACGTCGAGTAAGCGCCCTCGTCGCGCCTTGCCGTCCGGGCGCCTCGTCCACCGAAACATGACCGCTCTTCTGACCGG
>PMLB01000108.1 GCA_003158735.1 Myxococcales bacterium
CACGCGTAGCGGTGGCGTGGGGGTCCAGGGTTGACTTGGGACCTAGTCCCATGCATCAGCTGGACAAGCTCGGCCGATTCCATCGCAACCAAGATCCTGGGATTGCCGCAGCGGCATGACCAGACTGCGTCGCAGACCGACAATCCAGGCACCGGTCGACAGTGGGTCGGCAGGAAGTGGCACGTCGTTTTCGTATGTGCCACAATATGACTATCATGGCACATACTGCTGCAGTGGACGTAAGGCTGGGCGCGCAGGGCCGGCTGGTGTTGCCGGCGTCGCTGCGCAGGGCGCTGTCTCTTTCCGCCGGTGATGCGCTGGTGGCCCGCGCCGAGGGGCCGGACCGCATCGTGCTGGAAAAGCACAGTGCTGCCTTGGCCCGCCTGCAACAGCGATTTGCCAAGACTCGCGGGAAGCGGGATCTGGCCGCGTCGCTGATTGCCGATCGACGATCCGAGGCCCGCCGCGATGCCAGATGATCCAAAGGAGTCGGCCCCGCGCGTGGTGTTGGACGCATCCGCCCTGCTGGTCTATCTGCAACGCGAACGCGGCCATCTTCTGGTCGCGCCGGTGCTCGGGGCCGCCGCGATTTCGGCAGTGAATCTGTCTGAGGTCCTGCAGAAATCCGCAGCCGCCGGCGTTCCTACAGCCGGCCTGCACGCCGATCTGCAGGCGGTCGGTTTGCGGGTATACGCCTTCGATACCGAAGACGTGGCATGCGCCGCTGACCTATGGGCCAGCACGCGCAAGCTTGGATTGTCTCTTGGCGATCGGGCCTGCCTGGCGCTGGCCAAACGGCTTCGCCTTCCCGCCTACACGGCTGACCGCGCGTGGGCCGCGGTCCAGGCGCCTGGCATTGTCGTGCGAACCGTCCGGTAGCCGTTTGTCTTGACGATAGCATGATGACGATGCATGATAACGTCGATGAGAACCATCGTGGACATACCGGATGAGCAATTGGGGGCACTCGCCCGTCTGTGCGAGAAACAAGAGATCTCCCGTGCCGAGGCCGTGCGCCGCGCTGTCGATCGGCTGATCAAGGAATCGAAAAGTGAGCAGAAGGACGTGGGCTTCGGAACCTGGAAACACAAGAAGATTGAGAGCCGCAGATTCGTCGAAAAGCTCCGGAATGAGTGGGGCCATCGATGAGGGCGATCATCGACAGCGACGTGCTGATCGACTACCTGCAAGGAATCGAAAAGGCCAAACGAGAGCTGGATCGCTATGCGAAGCGGGAGATCAGCATCATTTCCTGGATGGAAGTCATGACGGGCGCAGATACTCCTGAAGAGGACAAGGATTGCCGAGAATTCCTGTCCACCTTCACCATCCATCCCTTGTCCACCGAGATCGCGTCAGAGGCGGTCGAGATCCGGAAGGCGTCTCGGCTTCGGCTTCCCGACGCCATCGTGTGGGCGACGGCGCGGACCAATGGCTGTTTGCTTGTGACCAGGAATGCCAGGGACTTTTCGCCGAAGGAACCGGGGATACGCATCCCCTATGCAGTGCCCTAGCCCGGCCGCTCACGGAATGCGCGGCTGCCCGTCAGATTGAGAATGCCGTTTTCAATTCGACAGGTGCTTCACGCTGGCGCATGGCAGCATTCCTATTCTGGCTACCTGGTAATCGGATTGCCAGATAGCCGGAGACATGTGCGGCGAAATCGATCACTTCGATTGGCTGGCGGCCAAGCGGGACTAGCGAGGAATGGCGAAGCCTAAGGCCCGAGCGGCGGGTCCACGACGCTATCGTGTGGGCGACGGCTGTTGGTGGGTTTTGCCGCAAGGGATAGACGATAGCCATGCTCGATCGCATCGCCTGCGCTCTCGATGGGACGCCGGGAAGACAACCTTCGAAATTTCGGGGTAGCGCGATGTCCCCGGCGACATGACTTTCTTCCGGCCATCTGGTCATTGGTCTTGACTTTCTTCCAGGATACTGGAAGTTGGTCGTGTGGAGCGGAGCCTCGAACACCTGCTCTTGCAGGATCACTTTCGCCAGCGTCGCATGGCCTTTGTCGTCGGTCCCCGGCAGGTTGGCAAGACAACTCTGGGGCAGGCGCTGCTGAAAACCCGGCACTCTACTGACCTCTACCGCAACTGGGACGACCCGGCCTGGCGGGCCGCTTTTGCCCGTGAGCCTTTCGCCTTTGTCGACCAGTACCGGCCGATTGTGACGGGAGAACGTCCGTTGGTCGTACTCGATGAGATTCATCGCTACCCGCGCTGGAAGCGCTTCCTCAAGGGTCTATGGGATACGCGCAAAGATCGCGTGGACGTGCTCGTCACCGGCAGTGGCCGCTTGGATGTCTATCAACGCGGCGGCGACAGCCTGCTCGGTCGCTATCACCAGTACCGAATGCATCCGCTGTCGGTTCGCGAGCTGCTGGATCCCACAAGCCCCTCACAAGACTACCATCTCGATGACACTCTGGAGCGCCTGACCGGCGTGGCTGGGCGGCCCGAGCGCGTCGGGCGCGGGGCGTTCGAATCCCTTGTCCGCTACGGTGGATTTCCTGAACCCTTCCTGGACCAAAGCGAGCGACGGCTGCGGCTCTGGCACCGCGAGCGCAAGGATCTGTTGGTACGTGAGGATCTGCGCGACTTGTCGCGAATCCAGCTCATCTCCCACGTGGAGCAACTGGTGGAACTGCTTGACGAACGCTGCGCAGGACCGCTTTCCTTCAACTCACTACGCGAGGATCTGCAGGTCGCAACGGACTCAGTTCGCCTGTGGGTGAGCTACCTCGAGCAGCTCTATTACATCTACTTGCTGCGCCCGTTTGCGGGCCGGCTGGCTCGAACCCTGCGCCGCGAGCCCAAGGTGTTCTTGTGGGATTGGTCAGCCGTGTCCCAGCCCGGCGCGCGATTGGAAAACCTGATTGCCAGCCACTTGCTGAAATGGTGCCAGTTCACTCAGGACTGGGGCCACCCGCGGCTGGATCTCCATTTCGTGCGCGACAAGGAAGGGCGCGAGGTGGATTTCCTGATCAACCGTGAAGGAAAGCCGTGGCTGCTGGTGGAGGTCAAATCGAGCAAGACCAGCCCAGGCGCTGCCATCCACTACTTCGCCAGCCGATTGGGCGTTCGGCACAAGTTCCTCGTGGTGGGAGAGCCCATTGAGGCCGGCACCGCCGGCGACGTGCGCGTGCTAGACGCATCCGCTTTCCTGGCCGCGCTGCCGGTCTGAACCCGCGGGCGACCGCAGATCGCTACACGTCGACCGGGGCGCCGCTGCTCTCCAGCGATCGCTCGGCCGCTTCCAGCACGCGCACCACGCGCAAGGAAGACGCGCCGTCGGTGAGTGGGCGCTTGCCCTGGGCCACGCACTCGATGAAGTGGCGGCATTCCACTTCCAAGGGCTCGACCATGGGCACCTGCGGAATGTGAATGTCGCCATTGCGAATGGAAAGGAACTGCGCGTACTCGGTAAAAGGCGGCGGCCGGTCGACGCCCTTGTCGTAGATCCGCAGCTTCTCCACCGGATGGACGTCGTCGAACTCGACCATCTTTTGTGAACCCACGATGGTCAGGCGGCGCTCCTTGCGCGGATCCAGCCAGGAAACCTGAATCTGGGCGCTGACCCCGCTGCGGAATTTCAGGTTCACGAACACCACGTCCTCGATGTTGCGCTGCAGGTAGGTACCCCCGCGCGCGCTCACCGACTCGGGCTCATCATCGAGCAGGTAGCTGATCATGGACACGTCATGCGGGGCTAGGCTCCACAGTGCGTTTTCGTCCTGGCGCACGCGGCCCAGGTTCACGCGCAGCGAATAGATGTAGAAGATGCGGCCCAGATCGCCGGCGCTGATCATGGTCTTCAGGTAGGCCACCGCCGGGTGGTACAGCATCAGGTGGCCAACCATCAGGGTCAGGTGCCGGGCATCGGCCAGGGCCACCACCGCCTGCGCATCGGCTGCGTTGAGCGCCAGCGGCTTCTCCACCAAGACATGCTTGCCCGCCTGCAACGCCAGGCGCGCGTGCTCGGCGTGGTCCTTGGCCGGAGTGGCCAGCACCACCGCGTCCACGTCGTCGGCCGACAGGGCCTCGTGCAGGTCCTTGCCCAGGCGCGCCTGCGGCGCCAGGGCGCGGGCCCGCTCGCGACACGCCTCCGAGATGTCGCACACCAGGGTCAGTTGCGCACCTTTGCTGCGTGCAAAGGCGCGCACGTGGTTGATGCCCCAGGCTCCGGCTCCGATGACGGCAACGCGAACCATGTTTTGTGTCAGCGATAATACGCCGCAATCTGCGCAACCACGAAGGCTTGTTGCTCCTCGGTCAGCTCGGCGAAAATCGGCAGGGCCAGGACTTCCCTGGTGGCTGCTTCCGCGTGCGGGAAAGCGCCTGCGCGATAGCCCAAGCCAGCGAAGCAGGGCTGCAGGTGCAGGGCCAGCGGGTAGTACACCTCGGTCCCGATGCCCTGCTTGGAAAGGTGGTCGCGCAGGCCGTCCCGCCGGGGCGCGCGAATCACGAACTGATTGTAGATATGGCCAGGCACGTCCGCGGGCAAACGCAGCTCGGCCGGGATGCCCGTCGTGGCCGCGAACATGCGGCGGTATCGCTCGGCGTTCGCTCGGCGTGCCTCGGTCCAGCCGGCAAGCCGCGGCAACTTGACCCGCAGGATGGCGGCCTGCAGGGCATCCAGGCGGAAGTTGCCGCCCACCACATGGTGCACGTACTTGGGCCGGCTACCATGCGCGCGCAGCAAGACCACCTTGTCAGCCATCTGGGCGTCGTCACACAGGACCGCGCCGCCGTCGCCGAACGCGCCCAGGTTCTTCGAGGGAAAGAAAGACAGGCAACTCATGATGCCGCCCAGTTTGCAGGCGCCGATGGACTGGGCCGCATCCTCGACCACGGGCTGCTCGACCTTGGGAAGCGTAGCCGGCCGGCCAAACAGGTGGACCGGGATCAAGGCGCGGGTCCTGGCCCCGCAGGCTGCAGCTGCGGCCGCGGGATCCAGGTTGAAACTTTCTGGCTCGATGTCCGCGAACACCGGGCGGCCGCCCAGCCGCGCGATGCAGCCCACGGTCGCGTAGAAGGACAGCGGCGTAGTCACTACTTCGTCGCCTTGGCCCACGCCCAGAGCCATCAGCGCCACCAGCAGGGCATCGGTCCCTGACGAAACGCCGATGGCCCGGGCCACGCCCAGCACCGCGGCCAGCTCTTTCTCGAAGGCCTCCACTTCAGGGCCCAGAATGAAGCCCCCGCTGTCCATCACGCGGGCCATGGCCGCCAGCAGGGCGCCACGCAAGGGTGCGTTCTGCGCCTTCACATCAAGCAGCGGGACTTTCATCGGGCCTGGCCGGGGGTCTCGGGCTGCAGGGATTTTCGCCCGGCCGCGGAGGTCTCGCGATAGCGCTGGCCACAGGCCTTGCACTGCCGGACATCGTCTTTTCCGTCGGACAGGCGCACCCCGCAGCGGCACATCCAGCCCATTTGGCGCGCAGGCACCCCGGTGACCAGGGCATAGGCGGCCACGTCCTTGGTGACCACGGCGCCCGCGCCGACAAAGGCGTATTCGCCGATGTTGTGGCCGCACACCACGGTGGCGTTGGCGCCCACCGAGGCGCCGCGGCCGATGCGCGTGGTCCGGTACTCGTGCTTGCGCTCGATGAACGAGCGCGGGTTGACCACATTGGTGAACACCGCCGAGGGCGCGACGAACACGTCGTCTTCGAGAATCACATCGTCATACAGCGAGACGTTGTTCTGGATCTTGCAGCCGTTGCCCAGCACCGCCCGCGCGGCCACGAACACGTTCTGTCCCAGCACGCAGCCGGAACCGATGCGCGCCCCGGCCATCACGTGGCAGAAGTGCCAGATCTTGGTGCCTTCGCCGATCTGCGCCGGCTGGTCGACGATCGCGGTGGGATGCGCCCAGAAGGTCATTTCTCGCCCAGCCGTTTTCCGGTGGGTCAAACCGCCGCCTGGTTAGTAGACGACGCCCAGGCGGGCAACGATCAGGTGCTTGGTGTAGTCCACGCCGGGGGTGGGGGTGGCCGTGTTGTTGGTGCGGGCCAGGGTCAGCGTATATCCGAGGCCGATGTAGAAGAAGCGCTGGATGACGTAGTCGGCGGTCAGGCCCCCGATCACGACCTGATCGGTACGCCCCCCTGCACCTTGATACGCACGGTTCTCGAAGCGAGCATAGGCAGCCGTGGCCACGCGTCCGCCGATGTACTCGTGCAGAGCCGCATAGACCGCGTCCATATTGTAGAACTGGCCGACGAATGGAGAGTTCACGAAGTCGTGCCGGTAGCCCAGCCCCGCCTTCGAGGTCAGGGACATGTTGTAGAGGAGCTCGCCGACCAAGACCACGTTGCCAAAGTCCGACGTATTCGCGCCTGAAGCGTAGAAACCGTTGGCGTAACCGGCGGCGAGGTTGAGGCCGAGCTTTTCAGTCAGAAGCCCGCGCAAGCCGGCGGTGGCCCTCAGCGGGTATGAAGCAACCCCGGTGCTGTCCGACTTCAGATAGGTGACAGCGCCCTGGGCAACCTGCACGAACAACGCGGTCCTGGGCAGCCAGCGCCACGAAAGGTCGAGCACACCCTCGTTGCCCATGTTGTCGGCCTGTTCGTACCCGGTGGTCTCGTACAGATCGAGGACGTTGTTGAACCGCAACAAGACCTGGATTCGACCCCCGCCCGGCGCGACCTTGAGCTCGAGCGAGGCAATGTTGCGATCGTGGGTGATGATCGCCGCGGTCGGCGAATAGGGCGGATCCTGGCTTCGGTTGAAGTTGTCGGAGAGCGACAGGCTGAGCGTCTGTTTGGACGACAGCCGCAGCAGGCCGCCGAGGCCTGGGTTGAAGGCGCGCATCTTGCGAACCTCGTCGCTGCCGGAAAGGTACTCGCGGTAGGTCAGGCTGGCACCCAGGTCGTAGAACACACCGTCGGGCGCGGTTCCGTCTCGCTCGCCGTTGCTGATGTCGAGAGCAGGCGTGACATGCGCAACCGCAGCGCCGTGCGGAGAGTAGTGCTCGTAGAAGACGTTGCTGTCGTAGCCAATATCGGCACCCAAGGCCGCGTGTAGCAGCGTACTCTCACCCAGCTTGGCCCCGACCGGTCCATTGCGCGGGCTGATCCCCTGAAGCCCATAGGACATGGTCTCGAGGCTCGGCCCCGAGGCGCTGGTCATCACTTGCGCCCAAGCGACAGACGTCGCCCCGCAGGCGAGACAAGCAAGCAGAACTGATAGCCGGAGCCTCATGGGTGTTTTGGTTGACTGGGCACGGTTAGGGGGGTGTTCGTCAGACTCTATCTAGCCTTGTGAAGCTGCCGGCCTACAGATAGGGACTGGCGACGGGTGGACGCTCCAAGGGCGCGGGGTCTAGGCTGGGATCCGTGACCCCGGCAGGCAACTCAGGAGCTTCGACTTCCACTCGGGTCGCCCCGATGTAGTTGAGCTCCGCGCCCACGCAGGTCTGACCATCGTTTTGCAAGACCTGGACCTTCTGGTTGACGATGGTGATTCGCGTGTATTCGTGGAAGGAAGCCCCCTCGTCATTGCGGCTGACGCCCTCCTGCAGCTTCTCTATCGCCTCGTCCGCGATGTTCATGCTGACCTTCACCTGCGCCAGCTTGTCCATCACGCAGTTCAGGCGGATGACGTCCTTCTGCTTGCGCGACTGCTCGACCATGGTTTGCAGCTCGGCCAGCACCTTGTCCATGTTGGTCCGGTACTCCTTGCCTTGCCTGATCATGTCCGGGCCACTCACCGTCGAGCGCTGCTGCCCAGAAACATCCGCCGCGGCAGGAGGCACAGTTCCCGGCGCCAGCGCGCCAGGCGATCCCGGTTGCGCCGAAGCGACTGGTCCGATTAGCAACGACAACCAAATAACTCTTGCCCGCCTAGACATTCGAGACCTCACAAATTGATGTTGTTTGACGCCCGTTTGACGCGGGAAACCACAAACCGCTAGGCCGTGGAAATATATACGGTTCCGGCGCTGAGTCAACCCAAGCTCCCCTACTGAGATGCAGTGAAGACGAACGGGAACTCAACCTCAACAGACCCGTTCGATGGTGCTGGGAAACGCCAACGTGCCACGAGTTGTTTGATGCAGCTCGATACCTCGGAGTCACCCATGGTGTCGTCCGCGATGTCCACACCTGACACGGTCCCAGCAGCGGTGATGGTCCAGCGCACCTTGACCTTGCCGCTCAGGTTGGGATTGCGCTTGAGCGCCCGCTCGTAGCAGGCCTTGACCGCGCCGATGCGCGCCCGGACTTCCTTGGAAACCAGGGCCGGATCCAGCTCGCCGTCCACGGCTGGCGCCTCGCTCTTGACCACACCTGAGACGCGCTTCTCGGTCGCGCCCGCGCCAGTGTTGCCGCTGGCGATGGTGCCCGCCCCGCGCAAGCTGCCGATATCAGCCACTTTGCCAGAGCCACCTGTGCCGGACTTCACCCCGCGCAGGGCCGCATCGCTGGTTGCCACGGTAAGACCACCCACACCCTGGAACGCCTTTTCCTGATCCCGGTCCACGTCGCCTTTTCCAAGAACATCCGCAATGGATCCAGATCCATCGGCCTTCGCTCCGAGCAACTTCAGGATGCCGGTGTTGCGCACCTGTTCGGCCAGACGCGCGCGTCGTTCCGCATCAATGCGCGCCTTCTCTTCGGGGGAAAGCTCAGGTTTCGGAGCCTTCTTGGCCGCACTGGTCGAGGCCACCTTGTTTTCGACTTTCTTGTCCTCGGTCTTGTCATCCGTCTTGGCCTGCTGCTTGGGCGGCTCGGGGGGCTTGGCCTTCACGATCATCTGAACGAAGCGATCCGGAATCTCCTCGATGTCCGGCTTACGCGGCCAGTCCACGTTGCGTAAATAGAGGACCAGCACCAGGTGCGCCAGGAAGGACACGCCCCCGATCAGCGTGAAAGCCCAGTCCAGCCCGGTGGTCCACGACCCGCGCACGGAAGCCGGGAGTCGCGGCCGCGGCTGCTGCGGCGGCGGCGTCACGAACTGGAAGAGAATGGTCAGATCGCCGACGGAGATCTTGCCGCGCGACCGCTCGTCGAGGAGCAAGAGCCAGGCGTTCCCTTGGTGGCGAATCCGGCCCGCCTGCTTGAGCTGCGCCAGCGAGATGACTTCGTTGCCCACCGCGATGCGGGCATCCATGGCGTCGGCGAAACGCGCGACATAGCCCTTGGGCGTGAGTTCAAAAAGCAGCCACTGCTTGGGCAGCGCCTCGGAGGGCACCGCAAAGGTGGCCTTGCTCGACCAGCCGATGGAGATGTTCCCGCGAGATCGGACAAGGCGTTCGTCTATGATGCGCCCGCCTTGGACGATGCCGATGCGCAGGACTCGGACCTTCGCAGCCGTGCTGGGTGCGTGGGCCGAACGGGGTGGTGTCGCCGCTGTCTGAGTCGCCATTGGCTGGTTCCCTTGGTAGTTGGTTCGATCAGAACGGTGCTTTCGTCACGCTGTCTAGGATTTTGGGTACGAACTCCTGTTTCAGCTCATTCCAATCGTAGTTTATTCCAGACTTTTGCAGTACGTAAAAAGCCTCCGGTTTCTGGATCTTGCCCTCGATGACGATCTCGCCCTGAATTTTGTAGATCTTCCTGCCGCCCGCGCCTCGTTCGACCTTCACGTTCGCTGCTTCTTTGGCTTCCGCCGTATCCTCGGCATCCGTCGTTGCGGGCGCGCTCTTGGCCGCTGGCCGCTTCTTGGCCTGGGCAGAAACCGCGGGTTTCAATGCGGCCAGCAGGCCCAGCGAGGCCGAAAGCACGATCACGAGACACCGCGAGAGCAGTCTTGGCTTCATGGCTTCCTCGGGGCTGGGCTAGCCGCGGGCGCGGCACCTGGCGCCGGCTTGAAAGGTAGCGCGGGCGACGCTGCGGCGCCGGGCGCCGGCTTGGGCGGTGGTGCGGGTGACACCGTGCTGGTCGGCGGGGTCGCGCCCGCTGGCGGGGTCGCGCCAGGCGCAGGTGCACCCGCCTTCTTGGCGTCGTCCACAGCCTTCTTGGCCGCGCGCTGCTTGTCCCGCTCTTCCTGCTTCTTCTGCCGCTCGATGCGTTTCTGTTCCTTCTTGATTCCGTCCTGCGCCTCTTGGATGTAGGCGTCGGCCTCCGGGCCAACCGTCTGACCCGCGCCCGCCACCATCTGCTTGTACTGCTGCAAATAGGCGATAGCCGCGTTGAACTTGGCGACCAGATCCAGGTTGGGCATCTTGTCGGCGTCGAGATAGAGGATGCCCAGATTGAAGATGGCATCAGCGTAGCGCGGGAAGAGCTGTAGGGACTGCTTGTACTCGGCCTGCGCCTTTTCGTACTCCTTCACCCCGCGATAGGCGCTGCCCAGGTTGAGGTGCGCCTTGGAGAAGCTGGGTTGCAGCTGCGTCGCCTTCTCCAGCACAGGCACGGCTTCCCGATAGTTCTTGGCCACCAGATACTGGGCGCCCAGGTTGTTCCACAACATGGCGTAGTCAGGCCGCGCCCCGGTGGCCTTCTTCAGCATCTCGATGGCGCCGGGCGTGTTGTGCTTGTCGATCTCCATGAAGGCGAGCATCTGGTAGATGTCCGCCTGCTCAGCTTCCGGGGCGTTGGCGTTCTTCATCATGTCGCCCAGGGTCTTAACCCACTCGTTCTTACCCAGCTTGAAATAGGCCTTGGCCATGACGAGCATGGCGGGCGTGTAGCGCTCATTGCGGTTGAGCGCCGCCTTGGCCTGGGCCACTGCGCCTGTGTAGTTCTGCGAGCGATACAGCTTCTCGGCTGCCTCCACTTCCGCAGTCGGGATGACCGCGGGGGGTGGCTCGCGCCGCTTGCGGCCGCCAGCCGCAGCCGGAGTCTCGGCCGCAGCCGGGGCTGCCGCCGCGTCGGCCACGGCGGCCGAGACGACCGAGGCCGCCAATAAGAAGCTGAGGAGAGACGTTCGCATGGTCATGGGTATTCGATCCCGATGCGTTCATCTTTGACGAAGGGGAACTCGTCGGGCAGGTACTTGGACAGGTTCTCCCGCGCTTTCTTCACGTAGTCGTTGGTTACGCCCAAACTGACCGCGCGCTCGAGCGTGGATTTCCACTGGCGCTTGGCCTCGTCTTCCACCGGAGTCACGAACTGGAAGATGGCGTCCTTGTACTCGGTCTCGGCCACGCCGCACAGGGAAGGATCCACCGCGCACGCTTTCTTGGAGAGTCGCTTGACCTCGTCGGGCGGGTTGTCGGCCGCCTTGATCAGCTTCTGGGCAAACTCGTAGAAAATGTCGCCGCGGCGAAGGAACGAGGCCAGCGTCCAGGTGGCGTCCTTGTACTCCCAGATCTTGGCGTACTGGTCCTGCAGGTCCTTGGCCTCGGCAGTGAACGCATCGAACACGCGGCGCACCTGCTTGGGGTCGCTGGTAAAGCGCAGCGACTTGCCCTGGAATTCCTTGAATTTCTCCTCGAGGATGAGGAAATCCGCCTTGGCGGCGGCGGCGGCCGCGGGCGAGGCGGCCGGCAGCCGTCGCGCAATGAACTCCTCGCGCACCTGCTTGTACGCCGCCATGGTGGCCCGCTTGTCGTGGCCCTGCTCGGCGATGGTGGCCAGTTTCAAATACGCGGACACCACGTATTCTCCTGCGGCCTCCTGCTTGCCGTAGCGACGAATCAGGTCGTGCAGGCAGCTTATCTGCTTGGCGGTTTCCTTGTTCTTCTCCAGGGCGTTGCAGCCAAAGGAAAACGCTTGTGCCGAGTCACCCGGCTTGTCCGCGATGTTCTCCGCGTACTTCCGGTACAGCTCGGCGGCGCGCGGGTACTGCTGGTCATTGTCGAGCAGTTGCGCGGCGATGCCCACGGCCTCGCGGCGGTGCTCGAACTTGGCGAACTTGGGATCGGTCGCGACCTTGAGATAGCCGTTGACCGCTTTGTCGAACTCGAAGAAGCGGTACTGGTTGCGAGCCGCGTTCCACACCGCGTCCTTGGCCAGCGGATTGTCCGGGTAGTCGTTGGCCAGTCGCTCGTAGCACTTGGTGGCTTCGCCGTACTTGAAGATCTTTTCGTAGATCACGCAGGCGTTGTTCAGGTTGCTGGGCGCGTCCCGGTCCTTGGGATTGGCGGCGATCAGGTCCATCAGGTCGAGGGCCAGACCTTCGTCGAGATCGGTGCTGATCTTGCTGCGCTTCTCGGGCTGCCCGCCGGCCACCGGCTTGCTGCCCGCGGCGGCGGGTGCCGCTGCGCCGGTCACGATGGCGATGCCGCCCGCGAACTCGCGGCACTGGACCAGCTTCTCCTCGGTGCCCTTCTCTTCATTCTTGATGGCGATGTCGAGGCGCTTCTTGATGACGGTCGACTTGACCGAGGCCTTGATCTCGGCGATGCGCGCCAGATAGGGCTTGGCCTGGGGCGACTTGCTGCAGGCCGATTGCGAGAACTTGTCGGTGACCTCCAGCAGGCGGCCCAGCGCGCAGTCCTTGGCCTCTTCGTTGTCGATGTTGAAGTCGATGAAGTAGGTGGTGAGGATGGCGTCGTAGGCCTTGAACCCGATCTCGGGCTTGCTGCCACAGTAGGCATCGGCGATGTCACCCAGGCGAGCGCGCGCCTCGGGCCACTGGCGATGGGTGAGCATGAGCACAGCCGAGGCGTAGCGCAGATCGGGCGTGCGGTCGTCGGGCAGATTGGCCACGTACCAGTCGAGCGCCGCCGTGTACTTCTTGTACAGGTCGTGCATGGCCAGCGGGACCACCGGCGGCTTGGTGTTCTTCTCGTCGGGGATGGGCGGATCCTCGATGGTGCGGGCCGCCTTCATCTTGTCGATGATTTCTTCGTAGGCCTTGATGATCTGCAGGGCGGCGTCCTGCTGGTACTTGTTGTCCAGATTGGAATCGCGCACGGTGATGTAGGCCGGGATCGACTCCGGCAGCTTGCCGCCGTAGTAGAGAGCATCGGCATAGAAGTAGCTGAACTCGTAGGTGCGTTTCGACGTCGGGTAGGCGGTCAGGTACTTCTCGTACAGCTCGGCCGCCGTGCGATAGGTCTGCAGACACTCGTCCAGCTTGCGCAGGTCGCTCTTGTCCTGCTGCCACTTGGCCTTGCAGGCCTGGGCGGCGGCATGCACCGAGGTGGCGGCCGAAAGCAGGGCGTCCTCGGCGAGCTGCGCCGCCACCGCGAGCGCCTCCGGGTTGTCGTGGTTGGCCTTGTACCAATCACTGCCCTTGCTGTAGGTGCGACCCAGAACCTCGCGCTCCTTGGCCGCAGCGACCAGGTTGCGGGCGCGCTCGTAGGCCTTGATGATCTTCTCTTGCAGGGTGGGCGCCTCGGCAAAGTACGGCCACTTTTGCAGGATGACCTTGTACACGGCGATGGCCTCGTCGTACTTGGTCATGTCGAAGTACATGTCGCCCAGGCGCTGGTAAACCTCTTTGACGTGGGTTTCCTTTTCGCGCCCCTGGTAGAAGGCTTGCACCCGCTCCAGTCCGGTTTCCTTGTCGGGCAAGGTATCGCCGTCCCAGTCAGGCTCGGAGAAGCTGATGCCCAGGTACTGAACCGCCTCGGGACGCAGATCCGAGCCGAACTTGTCGCCCGCGGCCTTCTTGCTGTCGGCCCACTTGACCAGATTGTCGAACTCGCGGATTGCGTCGGGAAAACGGTTGTCGCGGTAGTACGACCAGGCCAACTTGTAGATGGCCTTGTCGTAGTAGGGCGAGTCCTTGAAAGCCAGCACGCGGCTGTAGGCGGAGATGGCCAGCGCCAACTCGCCGGCATCGAAGTGCATTTCACCCACGCGGGTCCAGGTTTCCGGCAGGAACTTGGAATCCTTCTTGATGGGAACGCAGTCCTGGTAGGCGTCGGGCAGCGGGCCCCGGTTCATGCCGGTGGACTTGGCCGGAGGAGGCGGCGGATCGAGCGGCCGGTAGCGGTTGCTGCACACCAGAGCGAGCAGGGCCTGCTTGCCTTCCGCCTCTTGCCCCATTTCCCCCAGGCAGAAGCCGAGCAGATAGTAGGTGGCGTCGAGCAGCCGGTAGTTGGGGAACTCCACCAGCAAGTGGCGATACAAGTTCACCGTGGACGCGTAGTCCGGCTTGGGCGATGGCGTGGTGGGCGGATTGTCCGAATCGAGCGCCTTCTGATAGGCCTCCTGGGCCACCAGGAAGTCGTCGGCGGCCTTCTCATAGTAGAGCTCGGCCAGGCGGAACATCACGTCGGGCGTCCACTTGCGATCCGAGGGGTACTTGCGCAGGAATCCCTCGAGCACGGCGATGGCATCCATGCGCCGCTGTTTCTCTTCTTTCTCGTGGCCGGCAATCTGCGGCTCGTACTTGGCCCGGATGGCGTCTAGCTTCTGCGCGTAGGTGCGCTTGATGATGGCGCTGGCCGAGCTACGATAGCCCCTCACCTCGTCGGCGAAGCGGGTCATGTCCTGCGCCAGCTCGTCGAGGACTTTCGGGTCGGGCAGGGCCGTCGGGCGCGGCGGGGCCGAGGACCTGCCTGCCGCCCGCGCAGCGCCAGGAAGCAGGACCAGCGCCAGCAGGACGCCCACCAGGCGCGCGCACTTTCTCACTTTTCCTCCTCCAGCAAGGAGCGAAAGTCATCCTCGACCGACTTGAGTTCCATCTTCTGCTGGTTGATGAGCTTCGAAACAGCGTTGGTGCGCTCGTCCTTGAGCCCCCAGGCCACGTCGACCAGGCCCACGTCGGACTGGACCACCAGGTCGTAGAAACGATCGGCGATCTTGCTCAGCATGGAATAGGCCAGGCCGCCACCCAAGCTCTGCGATTCGCCGAGGATGCCGGTCAGCTTGTCCTTGGCGGTTTCCAGGGCTTTCTTCTCGTCGCTGAGCTTGCGCTGGAGCTCAGCCATGCGCTTCTGCGCGACTGCATCCACCCGACTATCGAGCTCGGCCAGTTTCGCCTGCACGCCATCGGCCCGCGCCAGGATATTGGCGATGGCGTCGAAGTCGTTTTGCTCGGTCGGGGAGAGCCGCATGCGCGCCCCCTGGTACACCTCGCGCTCGCGCTTCATCACCCCCATGAGCAACGCAATGGCGCTGCGATCGCTGTCACCCGTGGCGGCCGCGACCGTGGTCTCGCGCGCCACCTCGGCAATCTCGTTGCGCACGCGCTCGTTCGATTCGCGTAGCTCGCCGATCACCTGGCGCAGGCTGTCCACTGGCTGGTTCAAATCCTCGGGCTTGATCTTCTGATCGGAGCGCGATCGGATGAAGTACTGCTCGATGGCCACCAACTCGGCATCCATCCCCTGAATCTCCACGTTGAACTCTGAAGCACGCGCATCCAGCTGTTGCAGGTCGTGGCGGGCCTGCTTTTCGCGATCCTTGAGCTTGTTGGCCGAAAGCGGCAGATCTCTGAGCTCGGTCTCGAGAGCCGCGCGTTCCCTTTCCACCTGATCGAGGCGCGCCTTTTCCTCGGCG
Source organism: Myxococcales bacterium (assembly GCA_003158735.1). Taxonomy (GTDB): domain Bacteria; phylum Myxococcota_A; class Polyangia; order Fen-1088; family Fen-1088; genus Fen-1137. Next base: position 15,350 of record PMLB01000108.1, read on the forward strand.
GTCAGCTTGTCCGAGATCAGGGCACGCAGCTTGCCCACGAATCGCTCGCGCATGCTCACCAGTTGATTCAACACTTCGCTCGAGCTGGTGCGCGCCTGGGCCAGATCGGGAAAGATTCCGACCTGGAGCTGTCCCGTCACTGCCAGCTCCAGACGGTTCAGAGTCTCGCGTGACTCCTGCAAGCCGCGCTGCAGATCACTCACGTCCTCGGTGAGCGTCAGCACCCGCGCCACATCAGGCTCGGCCTTGACCCACTTGACCGCCTTGACCGGCACCAGCACCGCGATGTCGAACTTCTCCAGACCTTTTCCGATCAGGTTCTCGAAGTACTTCGGGTCAACCTGCGCCTTCTTCTGCGTCTCCCGGAGCTGCAGGTGAATCGGCTCGAACTGGTCGCGTGCCTGCAGGAAAGCTTCGTTGGCCAGCGCGAAGTTCCCCACGCGCACATGCAGGTTGCCCATGAGTAGGCGCAATTCCGGCGCCTGAGGACTGTCCGGGCTTTGCAGCAGCATCAGATCGAGGGCCCGGTAGGCAGCCTTGTAGTCCTTGGCCTTGATGGAGGTCCACGCCAGTTCGTTCATGGCGTCTTCGAAGTACTTGGACTGTCGCGCAATACCGGCGTAGGCGTCGCGGGCTTTCTCGAACTCGCCGCGCTGGTAGCACAAGCGGCCCACCGCCAAGCGGGCTAGATCTTGAATCTCTTTGTCCGCGTCGGACTGGGCCGGAGCACGCACGACATTGTCGAAGGCGATGAGCCCCGACGCCAGATCGCCCTTCTTGACCCAAGTGGTGGCGTAGAAATAGCGCGCCCGCAGATAATATGGATTGCTAGTGGGTATGGCCTGGAAGGCGGCCAGGGCGTCGTCGAGCCGGTCACGGAAGTAGGCGACCTTGCCGCGCACGTAGGGCACGGAAGGCTGCAAGGATGCGGCCGGCACGTTCTGCAAGCGCGCCAGGTAGTCGTCGACCTCGTCCATGTCGCCGGTGCTCAGGGCGATCTCGATCAGCCGTCCGAGCGCGGTCTGTTCCTGGCTGGATCCCGTGCGCTTCTGGATGGCTTGCCGAAAATAGCGCCGTGCCGAGTTCAGGTCTTTGTCCTGGAAGAGACACTCACCGAGTAGAAGGATGGCGTCGTCGTAGGCGTGCGAATCGGGGTACTTGTCGACCACGTCAAGCAGGAGCGTGGCGGCCTCGCGATAGTTCTTCAGATTGAAGAGCAACTCCGCATCCAGCACACGCCGATCGGCCACAGTGGCGTCCACCATCGGTGTGTCGCGGAATCCCGACGACAGAACCCGCACCCGCTCCTCCAGATCCACCAGCCGACCATTGGCCTCCTCGGCCTCACCAGCCTGAACCCGCGCGGCCGAAAGACCCAGGGCCAGAAAGGCCGCGCCCACAGCGCACACGGGATGCGGCCGGCCCACCCTGGCAAGGGGGCGCTGAACAAAGCGCCCCAAGAGGGAAGCGTGAGGCGCGAGCCATCGAGGATGCCGCATCCGGGGGTTCTCCAGGAATGTTGGCTTCACTTCTGAGGCGCGGAGGGCCCGCCGGCTTCAGGGGCGATCAGATTGACCCGGAAATCGACCGCGGGCTTGTCCTCCATGTTGGTCGCCATGCCGCCCTTCTCGTAGCCCACCACGA
>PMLB01000113.1 GCA_003158735.1 Myxococcales bacterium
TGTGTATTGCCCGGTGGTTTCTGAGGAGATAGTGGGTTCGTCGCCCCCCGGCTCGGACGTGTCGCGGTCGGGCTGGGGAGCGGATGGGAGAGGCGTTTCAGTGCTCATGATGCGCAAAATGGAGGCAAGCGTAGCACGCCATCCCCCACTTCGGATGGCTGGTTACCCAGCCGGCGCAGACCATTCCGCGTCGGCCGCGGGCCAGTGCTCAGGGCGGACGTCGGGAAGTCTTGTCTCGATAGGATGCCAATTGCGCGCACCGGAGAGGGCGGCAACCACTGCCGGAACTGGGCGAGCGAAAACACCTGGAAGGTTGGCTTCCCCAGGGAGAGTGGCCGCGAACGCGAGCGTTTCGTGTCCGGGTGTGAATTGAGCGTTGACGCCGGGTTTGTTCCCACGTGGGTCGATCCGCAGGAATCTGTGGTCCGGCATCAGGACGCCGACCAATCCGTGTAGGGTGAAAGAAGGCGGCCCGTCGTCGGAACGCAGACGCTGGTAGCAGAGTCCGGCCGGAATGTTCGTCGCGCGCAGGAGGGCGACGAGCAGGTGGCTTTTGGCGTAGCAAAGCCCGGTCCGCTCGCGGAAAGCCTCGGAAGCGCGCAGGGTAATCTTTCCCCGCCCCACATCGCCGGTGTGGGCGATGGAGTCGCGCACCCAATTGAAAAGGATGGAAATGACGTCAAGCCCAGCGGCCCCAGCGGTGAGCCGAACTGCAGCCTCGCGAATTGCATCGGATTGCCAATCGATGACATCGCAGGCCGCGAGAAATTGAGCACGGTTGAAGGAGGTCATTGCGAACCGGGAGAATGCGATCCGACAGTGATACAATCGCACATCGTCATGAAACGCGTCTTCAAGATCCTCAAGATCCTGGCTCTGTGCCTTGGCGTTCTGGTGCTCGCGCTGGGCATCTTGCTCTTCGTCACCTTCTCGGGTGGGCTGCCCATCGCCGACGGCCAGCGGCTCGATGGCGTCGAGGTGGTCAAGGACGGGATCGTTTCGGCGTTCATCGTCGATATCGACGACCACAGTGTCGCGCTCGTCGACGCCGGTAACGATCGCCAGGCCAAGCCCATCCTGCGCGCGCTGGCCCGGCGTGGTCTTGGCGTGGAGGCGGTCAAGGCCATTTTCCTCACGCACGGCGACCGCGACCACACCGCTGGCGTGCTGGCCTTCCCGCGCGCCGAGGTCATGGCGCTCGAGCCCGACGTGGCCCTGGCCGAAGGGCGCGCGGTGAAGTCGCTTTTCAAGCACTTCGCGTCCCCGCGCCCGAACGGCATCAAGGTCGCGCGGCCGTTGCGCAACGGCGAAACCTTGCAGGTGGGTGGTCTTGGCGTGCGCGTCTTCGCCGTGCCCGGGCACACCCCGGGCAGCGCCGCCTTCCTGGCGCGCTCGGTGCTGTTCATGGGCGACAGCGCCGAGGCGACCAAGGATGGCAAGCTGGCCGCGGGGCACTGGCTCTTCACGGAAAACCCGGCGCTAGACCGCGCATCCCTGCGCCAGCTCGCCGCGCGCCTGCAGCCCTTCGCCGTCGACGTCAAGGCCATCGCCTGCGCCCATTCCGGCGTGCTGACCAGCGGCCTCGCCCCGCTCGCGGAACTCGCGGCGGGCGAGAAGTAGGCCCAGCCCTGCGCGCGGGCCGCGGCAGGGTCGAGAGCTGGCGCGGTGGCTGAGCATAGAAGAAGTCCGAACCAACACCATTTTGCCTTCACCGAATCGCATCCGCGGCGGTGTATCGCAGTCTCATGGCTGGGCTCAATACACCGGCCTTGGCCGGTCAGACTTGCCCACGCGAGCAAGAAAACGTCGGGCACAACCGATGAACGTGGACACCGTGTTCGCGCATAAAATGACTATGCTCCTGTCTCGCTTGCTTCTTCGACATGTGGACCCCTTTCTGCGCGCTTTCGTCTGAGCGCTGGTGTCCACCAAATCGGGTCAAGCCCACCTGCGCGAGTGGAACGAGATCTACGGATGACTATCGACTCTGCATGTCGGCATAGATCAGCTTGCCCGCCCAGCGCAGCGGTTGTACGAGAGAAGTGCAGCCGTTCGTATCCAGACACTGTCGGAAGTCGCCGGTTTGACCCGGAACTGGCGTCATGACGCTCGGGTAGCCGCAGGCACCCAGGCCCCCGGGACCGCCGCTATCCTGGGGCCAGAGCGCCCAGGCAGTGTAGGAGATCTGGTTCTCCGCCGCATATTTGAGCAGGGTCTTGACGAATGCAGAAGAGCAATCGAATGTGCCAAATTCGGTTGCGATGAGGGGGCCAAATTGGTTCATGGGTAGGACGTAGGTGGACCAACCGCCGGCCTTGGGGCTGTTCCAGTCCATGGCGTTGCATGCCGTCTGGTCCAGCTTGGCGCACACGCTGCGGTCGCCGCCGCAAAGCCCATTCTGTTTGGTGGTCGGATTGTAAGCCGTGGCCACCCAGTGACAGGGAGGCATCTTCTTGTCCTGGCTGGCGGCGTACCCATTTTGGACACAACTCGATCCGCCGGGCAGGGCCGCGCCGCTGGGTTTTCCGTACACGCTGCTGTCGGGATAGTAGGCGCAGTAGCCGGATTCATAGGGATCGGTGGCACTGAGGTCGGTGTCCCCTGCGCCGATCTGCCCGCAACACGCCCCGTGTTGGTAGGGGTGGAAACCGTAGGCAATGTTGGCGTATTTGGTCTTCCAGGGCAGGTACTTGTCGGGATAGGCAAGGGGTCCGTACTGCGGTCCAAAGCTGTAGGCCCAGTCGAGGCCATTCACGACAATGATGTTCTTGGCCTGGGCGGTATCGCGGATCGTGGCGATCCATTGGCTCATCATTTCGGTCCACAGATCCCAGGAGTAGTCCTTTTCCGCCTCATTGGCGCCAAAAGAGGGGAAGGGCGTCACGGCCTTGCGCGAGTAGGGCTCGTTCATGAGTTCGAACCAGATACCACTGTCTGACTTGTAGCGATTAGCCACGTCGGCCCACATGGTATTGATGGAGGCCTTGTTGTAGTAGGCACTGTGCAAAGTCGCGCCGTCGGCATTGGCGATGGCGCATTCCCAGGTGTTGGCATCGTCGGTGTACCAATCCTTGGGCGCGCAGCTGTCGATTCCGTTCACCTTGTTGATGCCGGTGCAACCGTCTTCATAATCCGAATAGTTACGTGTCTGACCGTTGCTGACAAAGGTGCCGCGTTGGACGTTGGTACCCTTGGACATCTTGGCGATGGCCCACAAATGCAGGTCGAGAATGGCGACCTTGCCTTGGCTGCGGACGCGCTGGACAGCCAGGTCTACCCAGTCCTTGTAGCCAGAGACCTTGGCCCCGCCCCAATCTTGCACGACGTAGTCCTGGGTCCAGGCCGAGCCGCAGATGGGGATGCGAACCACGTCGGTCTTCCAGTTCTGCACCAAGGTATCCACTACCGTGGTTAGTACCTTGGGCGCGTTCACCGTTTCGTTCCCTTGGCCCGACAGATACAGCCAGAAGCCCGCGCCCGACTTGGTTTCCCTTGTGCCGGTTTCAAGGCCGGTCATGGAAACGCCCTGCAACATGGTTTGGGCGCCCTCCGGCGAGACGAAGACGTAGCGTTTGCTGTTCGGATCCCAGGCCGTGCGCCAGATGTTGGTCGTGGTGTCCAGCAGAACCTGTCCCGTTCCCGGGGGATAGGTGCCCCCTGTGAAGGTAGGCTCGCCTCCGTCGCTGACCCCGGTAGCAACGGTTCCGGTGCTGGTCGAACCGGAGGTCGCAGTAGGGGTGCCTCCGGTCCCGGTGCCTGCGTTGCTAGCGTTGGTTTGCGTGGTTGCGGAGGGGGTACCTGCACTGCCCGTGCCCGTGTTGGGTGTGGTTGCAGTGCCCTTGCCCGCGGTGGATGGGCTGGTGGAAGAGGGTGTGCTGCCCGTGCTGACGTTGGTTTGCGTGGCACCAGATGGCGTACCTGTGCTGCCCGCGCCCGTGCCCGTGTTGGGGTTGGTTGTAGTGCCGGTGCCCGGGTAGGTTTGCGTGCTGGTGGAAGGACCTGCCGTGCCCGTGTCCAGGTAGGTTTGCGTGCTGGAGGGCATGATCGCGGTCATGGTGGCAGTGAAGGTTCTGGTTGAGGTCACGATCTCCGATTTCGTCACCGTCTGACTGTAGCTGACCGTGGCCGAGGCCGTAATCGTGCCGGCGACGACGCCAGAAACGACGGCGGACTGCGAGGCTGTCGCAGTGCCAGTGGTGACCGAGGTGACCGTTGCGGTGAAGATGGCAACAACTGTCCCCACCGGGCCACTCACAGGTTCACTTGGGCATGATGGACCGCTTGCAGAGGTACCAGTCGAGACGGCTGCCGTCGTTGGTGCGTTGGTTGTCGCCGAGGCTTGATTGGCATCCGCCCCTGAACAGGCCACGAGATGCGGGGTCAGCAAGAGAGTGACGAATGCCCAATAGCCTCTGTGAGAGACCTTCGTGCGGCTCATGACTACCTTTCTTCGCGCTTGGGAACAACAGCGACGGAAACAGAACAGACGCATCCCCTCGACAGTCACGACGAGCCGATCCCTAAGGCTAGAATTCGTAAGTAGGGGGAACGGACTCAGTCAGTCTTTGTGGTTAATACACGCACACCTGGAATTTGGGAACAGAGATTCGACAGACGCAGCAGGACACACAGGAGCAATGGCAACCCGTATTCGCGGGTGGTCTGGCCGGGCGGTGCCGCTCGCGTACGATTGAGACGCCATTTTCCACCGAGTCCATTGCTCAAGAGATGCGCCGTTTCAGCACTCTCGTGGCTATTCGTATAGCTCCGCGCTCGTGAAAGCCTGTCCCAAGAAAGCGGGCGCTCCGCCGGTGATCAGCACCTTTCCACTCAGCAGCAGCGTCGCCGTGTGCCATGCCCTCAATCAGCACCGTTCCGTCTGGCGATAATGGCCAACATGGACACCACGGTCAGCTTCACGAAAACAGAACACACACGATTCGACATGGTGCCTGCGGTTGCACGTGAGACAGGAACCCTCGATGCTCTATCGCCTACCTCGCTGGCAGTGAAGTGCTTCTCGATATGAGGCGTGCTGAGCATGATGCCAGGCAGAATAGCGCAGATGCGGCGGAAGCTGTGAAACATGTTAACATAGGTGCATGACTCGGATGACGGTACGCGATGTGCGACTGCACTGGCCCCAGGCCGAAAAGGCCCTGGCCCAGGGTGAAGAAATCGTGGTCACGCGCGATGCCAAGCCGGTCGCTCGTCTTCTGCCCTTCATTCCCGCGACGTCCCGCGCTCGTCCGCACTTCGACCCGGAACTGCATCTGCGGCGACTCCTCCGCTTCTGGAAGAACCAGCCTGCCCAACCGTCGACGGACGAATGCCTGGCACGAGACCGATCAGACAGGGCGGGCTGACCCGGCGCCGCGATGAGCCTGTACCTCGACACCAGTTGCCTGCTCAAGCTGCTCTTCGCGGAGCCCGAGAGTCCGAAAACGTCCCGCCTGCTGGCGGCCGAGCCGGAGGTGGTGGTGTCGTCCCTGGCCCGCCTTGAAGCCCTGGTTCAGATCCAGGGCCGCGCCGCGGGAGGAGTGCTCACCACGCGCTCGGCGGCCACGCTCGCCCGGATGCTTGACCGGACCCTTGCGTCAGCGCCCTTCAAGCTGGTGAACACGCCGACCGGAGTTGATGGCGTGGCGGCTGGCCAGCTCTTCCCCTTCGGTCGTTCGGTCCATTGTCGAACCTTGGACCGCCTGCACCTGGCCGCCATGCAGGCGCTCGACGTGCGCCGCTTGTTGACCAACGACGAGATTCAGGCCCGTGCCGCTGCCGCGCTTGGCTTCGAGATTCTGCGACCGCGGTAGGCTCCCCTCGCTACGTTCCCACACCCGCGGCAGAGCGCAGCGCCCTGATCTCGCCCTTGCTCAGATCGCGCCAGCCGCCCATTTTTAGGCCCTCGAAGGACATCTCGCCCAGGCGCACGCGAGAGATCTTGAGCAACTGGTGCCGCACGGCCTCGCCCGCAGCCTTGAGCGCGCGCGGCCGGCTTTCGGGCACCACCATCTCGACCCAGATGTTCTTGCCGGTGGTAGCCAGGGGCTCGACTTTGATCGGGCGCACGGGACGGCCGTTGAAGCTCCAGCCGCGCTGCAGGCGCGCCAGCTCGGATTCGCCCATCACGCCCTGGAATTTCAGGTGGTAGGTCATGGGCACGTGGCCCCCGCCGCGCGACATGCGTTCCGCCAGCGCGCCGTCGGTGGTGAGCAGGATCACGCCTTCGGACAGAAAATCCAGCGGCGCCACCACTTGCCAGCCCAGCTCGCGGTCGGTCACGTAGCGGGCCAGCGTGGGCCGCGCAACATCTTCGTGGGGCTCGGCCTTGTTCGGTTTGGGACGATTCAGGGTTCCCAGGCAACCGCGCGGCTTGAGCAAGAGTCGATAGAGCGGATCCTCGACGTGCACGCGCCGGCCGTTCACCTCGACCCGGTCATGGCGCTCGTGCACCTGCACGCCCAGGGTGGTGATCACCTTGCCGTTGACCTTGACGGCGCCCGCGGCAATCAGCTCCTCGGCGCTGCGACGGGACGCGATCCCGGCGGCAGCCAGAAGTTTTTGCAGTCTCACGATGGTACCCCTTTCCCCTGCGCTACCTTCGCCCAGAGCTTGCGTCGCCTACGAACCGTTGGTCGGCTCTCCCGGCGGCGGGACCGGCGCAGCCTCCGGCTCGGACGCCGCTTCGGTCGCCGGCTCGCCAACCGCGCCCAGGATTTTGGATGCGACCTTGCTGGCACTCTCCAGCTCGTCGAGCAGCGGGTCGTTCTCCTCGGGCTCCTCGGGAAGTTGCGAGCGCGCTACGAAGTTCAGGTTGTATGCGGTCGGGGCCGCACCCGGCGCGGCGCCTGCGCCGGCCTCGGCTCCCGCAGGCACTGCGGCCTCAGCCTCGGGCGCCGCCCCGTGCTCGGCATCCACGCGCGCTTGCTGCTCGGAGGACAACTCGGCGTACTCGCGCAGCGTCGGCAGCTCACTCAGCTCGCCCAGGCTGAACACGCGCAAAAACTCCGGCGTGGTGCCGTAGAGCAAAGGCCGCCCCACTTCTTCCTTCTTGCCGATGATGCGAACCAGCCCGCGGTCGAGCAAGGTCTTCAACACCGGGCCGCAGTCCACGCCGCGGATCTCGTCCACCTCGGGCCGCGTGACCGGCTGGCGGTAAGCGACGATGGCCAGGGTCTCCATCATGGCGCGCGACAGGCGCATGGGTCGGCCGGCCAGCAGCTTGGACACCCAGCGCGCGTGCTCCGGGTTGGTACGCAGGTGCCAGCCGTTGGCCAGGCGCACGACTTCGATGCCCGAACCCCGGCGCCGCTCCAGCAAGGCCTCGACGGCAGCCGTGACCTTCTTGCCGTCGCGCTCGCCCAGCAGGCGCCTGATCTCAGCCAGGCCCAACACTTTGTCGGACGCAAAGAGCAGGCTCTCGATGATCGATTCCATCTGCGAGGAGTCGAGCACCACCGGCGCTTCGTCAGCAGTCTCGTCGCCTGGCGCTGCCCCTTCGGCTCCGCCCTCGAGTGCTTCACCGCCTTCGGCTGACTCGGCCCACACCTCCGCGTCTCCATCGCTTGCTTCTGCATCGGGGCTGGCGGTTTCGTCCGCAGCAATGCGGTCCTGGGCCCATACATCAGCCTCGTCGCTGCTTGCCGATTCGCTCGCCGGCTCCGTCGCGTCGGCAACATTCTCGGCCGCCGGGCTGGCTTCAATCGGCGCTGGCGCCTCGTCGTTCTCGGGTTCGACTGCGGGACTGGCTTCGATCGGGGCTTGCGCCTGGTCGTTCTGTGCGCGCGCGGGTTTCTTACGTTTGGCCATCGGGCTCTCCACTACCCTCTTTGGGCGCGCTCTCTACCACAGAAGTCGGCTGCATGACCCGGGCCTGCTCCAAAGCGGCCCCCTCGACCTGGGTGATGAGGAAGCTGCCGCTGGCCAGATCTTGCAACACGCGAATGACCTTGAGGCGCGTCAGCTCGAGGATCGCCAGCAGGGAGACCACCACATTGTGGCGAAACTGAGCCTCGGGCAGGTCGTGCCCGACGATGTCGTCGAAACGAACCGAGCCTGATCCTGCCTCCAGGGTGTCGATCACCTGGTTGATGCGATCGCTGATTGAGATGCGATCGACCACCACGTCGTGGGTGTGCTGGGGCGCTGCCTTGGACAGAATCTCCGCCCACTGCTCTATGAGCTTCCACACCGAGTGCTCGGCCATCCCGGCCTCGCCGCCGTCCTCCAGCGGGACACCGCGCTTGAACACCGTGCGGCCCTCGATCGGGCGATTGCCCAGCTGCTCGGCTGCGTTCTTGTACTTCTGGTATTCGAGCAGGCGGCGAATCAGTTCCTCGCGCGGGTCGAGCCCTTGTTCCTCCTCATCGCTCGCCTCCAGCGGCTCAGGCGACGGCACCAGCTCACGCGACTTGAGATAGACCAGGTGCGCGGCCATGACCAGGTACTCCGCCGCCACCTCCACTGCCATGTTTTCCATCATGTCGAGATATTCGCAGTACTTCTCGGCGACGAAGGCGATGGGGATGTTGAGAATGTCCAGCTCGTGCGTCTGGCAAAGGTGCAGCAGCAGATCGAGCGGCCCCTCGAACTCGGGCAGGGTCAGGCGGTAGCCCGCGCTGGGCGGAATGTCGGCGCTGCGCCTCTCGAAAGCCGGCGTCCGACCGGTCATGGGATGCTCGTCGCTCATAGGTTGATCGCCCACACAAGTCCGCTGCGCCAGATGCCGATCACGATGGCCATGGGGTACATCACGATGCTCAGAAGGGGCAGCCCCAACATCGGACTCAACACCAGGAGCAGCAGGATGAAGGCGCCGTAGCGCTGCAAGAAATCCACCACGCCTTGCCAAGAGCGCGGCAGCACCCAGGCCAACACCGCGCCCCCGTCGAGCGGCGGAATGGGCAGCAGGTTGAAGCACATCAAGATCAGGTTGAGCTGCACCAGGTAGTTGAAGATCGCACCCTGGAAGTGCGCCGATGCCCCCGCGTGGGAGGCGATCACGATGACCAACGAGGCGAGCAGCGCCATCAACAGATTCATGGTCGGCCCGGCGATCGACACCAGCATGCGCCCGGTGTTGAGCTTGTAGCGGCGCGTGTAGGCGAGTGGATTGGTCTGCACCGGCCGGCCCCAGGCCATGAGAGGCAAAGCCGTTGGACTGACGGCAGAAATGAAGGGGATGAGAAGCGTGCCTATGGGATCGATGTGATGCAGCGGCGAAAGGGTCAGCCGTCCCTGCATGCGCGGGGTCGGGTCGCCCAGGCGGTTGGCCACCCAGGCATGGCCGTACTCATGCACCGAGACGCAGAGAACGAACGCGATCAAATAGAGAATCGCTTGCTGAATCTGATCAACGCCGATGTTCAACTGGAATCCTCGGGGGCTTGCCTCGGATATAGCCGACGCCCTTGTAGGTGGTCAACGATTGAGATGGGAACCCTCGAAGGGTTCCCATGCCCTTCGGCCCCTCACCTGCCCCTGCCTCCCCGCTCGCTTCGCTCGGCCTCGCGCGATGGTCCGTCGCCGGCGAGGGCGCGCGCGAAAGCGCGCGGGGTGGGCAGGGTGGGCTGTCCGTCCCGAAGGCCGGCGAGCTCCCCACGCGACGGATTGGGCGATCAGGCCCGCGGGTGAAAGCGGTCGTACACCGTGCGCAAGTGGGCACGCGAAAGATGCGTGTAGATCTCGGTGGTTCCAATGTCGGCGTGGCCGAGCATGGCCTGCACGGCGCGCAAATCGGCGCCCCTTTCCACCAAGTGGGTGGCGAAGGAATGGCGAAGCTTGTGCGGTGAGATCTGCTTCCGGATCCCGGCGGCACGCGAGTACCCACCCAGGATCTTCCAGAAAGCCTGCCGAGTCATTCGACGGCCCAGCCGCGTAAGAAACAACGCATCCGTGTTGGCGCCATGTCCGGGACGCAGAAAGTGCGGCCGTGCGCCTTCCACGTATGACCGCAGCGCCGCCACCGCGGCTTCGCCCAGGGGAACTAGGCGCTGCTTGCCGCCTTTGCCCACGGTGATCAGGTAGCCGGCTTCGAAGTTGATGTCCGGCAGGCGCAGCTTGACCAGCTCGGACACGCGCAGCCCCGTGGCGTACAAAGTTTCCAGCATGGTGCCGTCGCGCGCGCCCCGATCCGTGCGACGATCGGGCGCAGCCAGCAACAGGTCCACCTCAGCGACGGTCAGGAAGGTGGGCAGCGGCCGGCCAAAGCGCGGCAGGTCCACATCCTCGGTGGGGTTTGCGTCGCACAGACGCTCCGTCTTGAGGAATCTAAAGAGCTGTCGCAAGGTCACCAGCGCCCGCGCCTGCGAACGCGCCGACAGAGCATCGTCGGTCAGCGCAGACAGGTAATCAAGGATATGGATGGCGCGGACCGAGGCCAGCTCTGAGAGATTCTTGGCGGCAGCGAAGCGGGAAAAGGCGGCCAGGTCATGGCCATATGCCCCCAACGTGGCCACGCTCAGCTCGCGTTCCACCCGCAGATGATCGAGAAACTGCTGCACGGCGATGTCGAGCGTCAGGCCCACAGGCAGGATCATCGGACGCCGAGACCCGAACCGCAATTTTCCGCAATGATGGTGGTAGGCTTGCATCTATGAAAGTGTCCATCGGGCCGAGGGAGTTGGCATACCAGTCGGTGGGCACCGGCCCGGTCTTGGTGCTGCTGCATGCGTTTCCCTTTGACAGCCGGATGTGGCGCCAGACCGCCGCAGCTCTGGCCAGCCAGCGACGGGTCATCACGCCTGACATGCGTGGGTTCGGGCTTTCCGAACTCGGCTCGGGCGGCTTCTCCATCGCGGATCTCGCCGATGACCTCGCTGCCTTGCTCGACGCACTGAGGCTGCCCGTGGCCACGGTGGGCGGCATGTCGATGGGCGGCTACGTGGCGCTGGCCTTTGCCCGTCGCCATCGCGACCGATTGAAGTCGCTCATCTTGGCCGACACCAAGGCTGCCGCAGATTCGCCCGAGGCTCGCCAGGGTCGCGAGGCCGCCATCTCGCTGGTGGAAAAGCAGGGCGTGGCTGCCCTGCTGGAAAAACAGATTCCGCGTCTCTTGTCGGCCTCAGCCAGCGACGGACTGCGCGCCGAAGTACGCGCTCTGGGAGCCCAGCCGGCAGATACTGTCATCGCCGCGATCCGGGCCTTGCGCGACCGGCCTGACCGCACGGCAGAATTGCCCGAAATCGCCGTGCCCACTCTGGTCGTGGTGGGCAGTGACGACGCGCTTTCTTCGCCCGCGGAGGCCCGGGGCATGGCAGCTGCCATGCCCCATGCACGCGTGGTGGAGATCCACGGTGCCGGTCACTTGTCGAACTTGGAGAACCCAGACGCCTTTACTGCCGCGCTGGCGGGATTCAACTAGTGCCTCCAGTCAGAAGATCGGGCAGGTTTTGGTCGTTCAGGCGCCCGCCATGCGAGGCGCGACGAGGGCGCATACTCGACGTATGTAACCGAGGAGCAACGACGCATGGCGGGATGCATGGACGGCCCAAACCTGTCCGGAATTGTGACTGGAGGCACTAGGTAAAACGCTCGACAAGCCATGCGAATTTCAACCCCTTTTTCGACTTCCGGATCGGTTTTCGCAGGCCGGCGTGCGTTGACGAGAAGCCACCTGCGCCGCGACTTTCTCGTCTGGACTTCTCAGTATCGTGGGTCACAATTAAAGGACATGTTGTTCCCGCCCTTCGGCTGGAGCCAGTTCCTCCTAGGTACTATGGATTCTGGGCCTTCACACGCCGGTCGCATCAGGGTCCGGCGCTTCGCCGGTCCGGCAGCGTATGCCGGCGCCATGGAACCGATTCGCATCGCGCACCTGACCGACCAGCACGTGGGCCGGATTACTCCGTTTGCAATTCAACGCGAGGCGGTCGAGCTGACCAACGCCGAGCATCCCGACCTGGTGGTGATCACCGGGGATTTCGTGTGCCACAGCCAGCTCTATCTAGACCAGCTCATCGAGCTGGTGCGTGCCTTCCGCGCGCCGGTCATCGGCGTGCTGGGCAACCACGACCACTGGGCCGGCGCCGACGAGGTGGCGGCCGCGCTCAAGCGGGGCGGCGTCGAGGTGCTGCGCAACGACAGCACCATCATCACCATCCGCCGGCAGCGCCTGCAGATCGTGGGTCTCGACGACGCGTACACCGGACATGCCCGGATCGAAAAGGCCGTGTCTGGCCTGCGCCGCGATCTTCCTGCGTTGGCCCTGTCCCACATCGCCGAGGAGGCCGACCAGCTTTGGAAGTGCGGCGTCCCGCTGGTGCTGGCCGGACACACCCACGGCGGCCAGATCACGGTGGCCCGCCTCAATGAGATTGCCGTGGGTAAGATCGGCGGCCACAAGTACGTGCAGGGCCTGTATGGCACGCGCCAGCCGCACCGAGGCGCGGTGGTGACTGGTGCGGTATATGTAGGGGCTGGCATTGGCGCTTCCGTCATCCCGATTCGAATTGGCGAGCGTGGCAAGCGCGAGATCGCCATCTTTGAGTTTGGTCGCCGGCCGGGTGAGTTCGAGGAACCGGATCGCGAGCAGGAGCCCTTGGCCGGTCGCGCACTATCGCCGCGAAAGATGCGCCGCCGGGCCGAAAAGGTCGTACGCAGACGAGCCCGTCGCTCGCTGCGCGCGACCGTCGAGATGAAGCAGGTCTAACTCTTCAGAATCGTCACCAGCTCAGCCGCGATCTGGCGAGCCCGCTCGACTTCGCCCTTGGGCAGCGAAATGGCGCCCACTGCCGGGTGCCCGCCGCCACCGTAGCGCTCGCACAGATTGGCAATGTCATGCTTGCGCGGCACGGGCGACCAGGGATTGGAGCCTACCGACACCTTCATGCGCTTGCCCGGGGACAGAACCGTCACCGCATAGCGCGCCTCGGGATGGAGGTAGTAGACGATGAACTTGTTCACCGAGGTGATGGGTTCCTGCGAAAGATCGGTGACCACCACCCCCTGTTCGAAACGGGCCAGGCGGCGGATCGCTTCCACGTTCTTGCAATGCCGTTCGAGAAGCCCAACCAGTGGCTCGGCGATGTAGGGGCTGGCGACAACCTGGTCGAGCGGTTTGGAAATCACGTCCGCGATGAATCGCTCGGACAGCGCGCGGTCGCGGTTAGCTTCCACCCAGGTCATCAGGCGCAAGGCCGGCTCGCGCAATTCCACGGCCTGGGCCGCTGATTCGAAGAGCGCGCCGTCGATGATCTCCGCCCAGTGCAAGAGTTCCTGCAAGGACGAGATGTCGAAGCCGAACTTCTCGGCCACGGTGCGGGCCAGAAAACGCGTGCAGCTCTTGGCGGCTGGGTCGTAGAATTTCTGGCCGCTTCGGTCGGCTCGGAAATGGGCTTCGTCCGCGGGGCTCTGGAAGGTGGAGACGTGATGATCGAACCACCAGTGCAAACGCGCGTCAGAGGTGTAGCGAAAATCCACGCAGGCATTCACGTCACCGTCGAGCGACTCAGGCGGGATGGCAGGCCCAGCCTCCTTGTGGTCCATGGGCGTGAAGACCACGTCTACTGGCCCCTGCGCCACGCACTCACGAAAGAAACGGGCAAAGATGCCGGCCGAACTGGCGCCGTCGAAACAACTACCGTGGTGAAGAATGCGCAGGCGCATCTTGGGAACTTAGGGCGCGCCCCGCCCTTCGGCAAGCCGCATTGCTGGTGGCGATCGAGAAGATGGCCGTCCGCATGACGTGGCCGAGGGTATTCACTCCGGCCACGACCTTTTGCGGTGATCGCGAGATTGTGGTCTCGACGTCGGGGCGACTCTCCAGTAAAAATCACGCCATGCCTGAATTTCTCAAAGACATAAAGCGCACCCATGACTGTGGCGGCCTGCGTGTCAGCGACGTGTGCAAGCGGGCGGTTCTCTTCGGCTGGGTCGCCTCGCGCCGCGACCACGGCGGCTGCGTGTTCATCGACCTGCGCGACCGCGGCGGCTTGACTCAGGTGGTGTTCGAACCAGGGGTCAGCACCGACGCCCATACTCTGGCCGGCGAGCTGCGTTCCGAATTCTGCATCGGCGTGTCGGGCGTGGTTCAAGACCGCGCCGAGCGGCGCAACCCCAACATGCCCACGGGCGACGTGGAGCTACACTGCGACCAGCTCACCATCTTCTCGCGTTCGGATACGCCGCCTTTTGAAATTGTCGACGACAGCACGGCCAACGAGATGGTGCGCCTCAAGTACCGCGCGCTGGACCTGCGCCGTCCTTCCTTGCAGCGCAACTTCCTGCTGCGCTCGCAGATCTATCAGACCGCGCGTCGGGTGCTGGCCGGCCATCGGTTTTTGGAAATCGAAACCCCCTTCCTGGTCAAGTACACGCCCGGCGGCGCGCGCAACTTTCTGGTTCCCTCGCGCCTGACGCCCGGGACCTTCTATGCCCTGGCCGAGTCGCCACAGCTCTTCAAGCAGCTTTTCATGGTGGCGGGGTTCGATCGCTACTTCCAGATCGTGCGCTGCTTCCGCGACGAAGACCTGCGCCAGGACCGGCAGCCGGAGTTCACGCAGATCGACATCGAGATGAGCTTCGTCGTCGAGGAAGATGTGCAGGCCGTGGTGGAAAGCTTGATGGGCGCGCTGTGGAAAGACGTGCTCAACCTGGACATCGTGACGCCCTTCCCCCGCCTGTCCTTTGCTGACGCCATGGCGCTCTACGGTTCGGACAAACCTGACCTGCGCTTTGGCTTGCCTCTGTGCGATGTCACCGAGGTGGTTCGCAAGCACAACGGCGGCAACGTGGACATGTTGCAGAAGGCGATCGTGGCCACCGGACCCGAGCCAGCTGTGGTCAAGGCCTGGCGTCTGCCGGCCGCCGAGGCATCCAAGATGTCGAACGCGGAAGTAGACAAGCTGGAAGAATTCGTCAAGGGCCTGGGTGCCCGTGGCCTGGCCCGCGCGCGCATCGGCGCAGCCGGGGCCTGGACCCGATCACCCATGAAAACCATGAGCGAAGCCATGCGCCAGGATCTGAACGCAGCGGCCGGCCTGCAGGAAGGCGATCTCTTCTTCCTGCAGTTCGGGGCGCCCAAGCTGGTGAACACCGTGCTGGGCGGCCTGCGCCTGCATGTCGCCAACAAGCTCAACCTGATCCCCAAGGATCAGTGGAAGTTCGCCTGGATCACCGAGTTCCCCCTGCTCGAGCGCAGCGACGACGGAAGACTGGTGGCTTCCCATCACCCGTTCACGTCTCCCATGGCCGAAGATCTCGACAAGCTGGAGAGCGCACCGGCAGAGGTGCGCGCGCGGGCCTACGATCTCGTGCTCAACGGCAACGAGATCGCTGGCGGCAGCATCCGTATCCATCGCGGCGATATCCAGTCGCGCGTGTTCAAGGCCATCGGCCTGACCGAAGAGGACGCGCGCGCCAAGTTCGGCTTCTTGCTGGACGCCTTCCGCCACGGACCGCCGCCGCACGGTGGAATCGCGGCCGGACTCGACCGGCTGGCCATGCTTCTGTGTGGCGCCGATTCGCTGCGTGACGTGATCGCGTTCCCCAAGACGCAGAAGGGGACCGATCTTTGCACCGAGGCGCCGGCCGCGGTGACCAGCAAGCAACTGGAAGAGCTGCACATCGCACTGACCAACGTCGAGCCGTAGCGCCATGACCGGGGTGGGTTGGCGGGAAGCTGCGCGACGCCGCCTCGAAAGCGAGCCGTTCGATCTGCTCGTGGTGGGCGGCGGAGCCACCGGCGCAGCCATCGCGCGCGACGCCGCCACGCGCGGCTTGCGGGTAGCGCTATGCGAGCGCGGCGACTTTGCCAGCCAGACCTCCAGCCGGTCGTCGAAACTCATCCACGGAGGCCTGCGCTACCTGCAGCATGGCGACTTCCGNNCGGGAGTTTCTCTATCCTTGCTACGCGGGCCGCTTTCCCTCGCCGATGCTGCTTTCCCTGGGCGTGGGCCTGTACGACGCGCTTGCCCTGTGGCAAGCGCCGGTGCGCAGCCGTTCGCTCGACACGACCGAGATCCATAGCCTAGCACCCGGGCTACGCAGCGCCGGTTTGCTGGGGGCGCAGCAGTACGTCGATTGCCAGACCGACGATGCGCGCCTGGTGCTGGAAAACCTGCTCGACGCCATGGCCGCCGGGGCTGTCGCGATTTCCTATGTCGAAATCCAGCCTGACCACCGACGCTCCGACAGCTTCCAGGTTGCGCAGGCGCTCGACCGCGAACGCAGCGACCGGTTCGAGATTCGCACCCGTCTGCTGGTAAACGCCACCGGCCCCTTCTGCGACAGTTTCTCCGGCGGACCGCGCAAACTGCGCCCCACCCTTGGTGTCCACTTGGTGGTGGATGGTGATCGAGTACCCACACGGGGCCGAGCGGTGGTGGTGCATTCCCCGCGCGACGGGCGCCTGGCGTTTGTGCTACCCGCTGGCCGCCGCACCATCGTTGGAACCACCGAAACCGACTGGCCTGGGCGGCCACCACGGCCGGAGGATGAAATTCGCGCTCGCCGCTGCGACGTGGACTACCTGCTGGAAATGGCAAACCACGCCTTCCCGCCCGCCAACCTGCAACCCAGCGATGTGATCTCGACCTTCGCCGGCTTGCGTCCTCTCATCGACCGCGGGCTGGCAACCCAGTCCGCCACGTCACGCGAGCACACAATCTGGTCGGACGCACGGGGCTGGCTGCACGTGGCCGGCGGCAAGCTGACGACCATGCGGTCTATGGCCGAAGAGGCAGTCAGCCGCGCGATCGAGATACTGCACGACCGCGGCCTCGAAGGCGCCTTGCGCCCGTGCCAGACCCGCACACGTCCCCTGCCCGGCGCTGGCAAGGCCAGCCTTCTTGCTCACGACCTGGCGCCCGACATCGCTGCACACCTCAACGAAACCTACGGGGCCCGCGTCGATCAGGTGCTCGCACTTGTCACGGCCGATGCATCAATGGGACGCCGGCTTGATGCCGAGCTGCCCTACGTGGCCGGTGAGCTCCTGTTCGCCATTCGATCCGACCTGGCCTGCGAAGTGGAAGACGTGCTCCGACGTCGCGTGCCCCTCGCGCTTTTCAGCAAGACGCACGGCCTGAGCGTGGCGGAGGAAACCGCAGATCTACTTGCGAGCGAGCGGGGTTGGTCAGAACAGCGGCGCGCGCAGAGTCTGCTTCAATACCGCGCCGCGGTTGACGCGTCGAGCATGTGGCATGGCTCGTGAAACCGCAACTGCGTATTGCCGTGCGCACCAGTACATGGAACTACCTTGCCACTGACTGTCCATGGAGTGCTCACGGTGCGAAAGCAGCTACGCGCTAAAGCTGTGTAGCCGCGAGGAGACAATAGTACTATCAACAAGTTGCCGTGTCATACCTCGTGGCACGGTCCGTGCTTAGTGTGGCGGCAACCTTCTTGGGAGGAGGGTCCATGTCTCAAGCTCTGGCAACCGTGAATACCGCAGCGCCAGTAATTAGCAGGGAACGTGCCCTGAAGATTCTGTCCAAGTCCTTGTACCGGGATTTGCGTCAGAACGGCTACGAGCCAAAGCAAATCGTTGCTGTGGCATCTGAGCTGATCAGTTTGGTCACGTCAGACATCAAGGAGGATGCGCAGCTCGTCTAGCACGCTTCTTACTTCACATAGCTCGTAGCTTGGGGGCCCCACGGCCCCCTTTTTCTTGCCCAATGGCCCCCTTTTCATTGCCCAACGGCTCGGTCGCGTGGGGAGCCCGCCGGCTTCGCCCACAATGGGACTTCGGGACGGACAGCCCACNNCCGAGCGAAGCGAGCGTGGGGTGGGGGTGGGTGGGGGGCCGAAGGGCGGAGCGAACCCTCCCAGGGTTCCCATGTGAGTCGTCACTGGAAAACAGAGCCTATTCCGTGTAAAAGCTGTCCCTCCCATGGCGGCCAAGACCATCGCCGATCTGGACATTCAAGGCCGGCGGGTCTTCATCCGCGTGGACTTCGATGTTCCGCTGACCCCAGCCGGCGGTGTGTCCGATGCTACGCGCATCCACGAAAGCTTGCCCACCATCCGGCACGCCATCGAGCACGGTGGGCGGGTGGTGCTAGCCTCGCATCTTGGTCGGCCCAAGGGAAAGCCGAACCCCGCGTTTTCCCTCATGCCGGTGGCCGCCTGCCTGGTCGAGCTTCTCGACCGCGACGTGGTTCTGGCTGACGAGCCCGTGGGAGATGGCGCCAGGAAGGTGGTGGCCGACCTGCGCGACGGCAGCGTGGCCATGCTGGAAAACCTACGCTTCGCGGCCGGCGAGGAGGCCAACGACGAGACGTTCTCCCGAGCCCTCGCCGGCTACGCCGACGTCTACATCAACGATGCCTTCACAACCGCGCACCTGGCGCACGCCTCGACCGCCGGGATGACCAGGTTCGTGTCAGCCCGGGGCATGGGGCTGAAGATGGAACGCGAGGTGAGGTTTCTGAGCCAGCTCGGCGGTGATGTCGCGCGCCCGTTCGTCGCCGTCGTGGGCGGTGCCAACCTGTCCGATAAGATGGGCCTGCTGGAAAGCCTGCTTGGCCGTGCCGACGCGATCTTCGTCGGTGGCGTGCTGGCCAACACCTTTCTCAAGGCTCAAGGTGGCAGCCTCGGCACCTCTCGCCTGGACGCCGAAAAGTTGGCCTGGGCGCGCGCTTTTCTGGCCAGTGCCCAGGACGCTCAGGTCGAGATTCTCTTGCCGCGCGATCTGATGGCGGCATCGGGTCGGGATGCGCCGGCTGGCCAGGTGGTTCCCGCGATGAAGGTTCCCGACGATCTGGCGGCGCTGGACATCGGTCCCGAGACCGCGCAGCGGTTCACGGAAGGCCTGGCCCATGCCCGCACCGTGTTCTGGGACGGCCCCATGGGCGTGTTCGACTCGGCGCCCTTTGCCGCCGGCACCCTCGCCGTGGCCAAGGCGGTAGCCGCTGTGAAATTCGGCCTGACCGTGGTGGGTGGTCCCGACTCGGTGGCGGCGCTTGGCCGCGCAGGCGTGTCCGATCGCATCACACACATCTCGACGGGCGGCTACGCGACTCTCGAGTTCATCGAGGGTAAGAAGCTTCCCGGACTTGCCGCATTGGAGTCCTAGGGTAGAAAGGAGCCTCTCATGTCTAAACCTCGTGTTCCCCGACCGCTCTTTTGCGGAAATTGGAAGTTGTGGGGCAGTCTGTCCGAGTCAGTCGCACTGGCCGCGGGCGTACGCGACGCCACCGCAGGCGTCACCACAGTGGACGTGGTCGTAGGGCCCGGCTTCGTGGCCTTGGCCACGGTCGCCGAAAAGCTCAAGTCCAGCGCGCTCGGCGTGGCGGCCCAGGACGGCTACTGGGAGGTCAAGGGGGCCTTCACCGGCGAAGTGGCCATGGCACAGATCGCGGACGCGGGCGCGCGCTACGTGATCATCGGCCACTCAGAGCGGCGCCAGCTCTTTTCCGAGACCGACGCTAACGTGGCCCGCAAGGCCAAGGCGGCCCTCGCCCTTCATCTGACCCCCATCATCTGCATCGGAGAAACCCTGGCCGAGCGCGACGCAGGCCAAGCGCTCGCGCGCGTGTCGAGCCAACTGGACGGCGCCACCCGCGAGCTTTCCGATGATGAGTTGGGCAAGGTCGCGATCGCGTACGAGCCCGTGTGGGCCATCGGCACCGGCCGCAACGCCACACCCGCTCAAGCGCAAGAAGTGCACGCGGCCATCCGCGCGCAGCTGACTTCGCGCCTGCCGGGCAAGTCGCAAGAGATCCGGATTCTCTACGGTGGTAGCGTCAAACCGGACAACGTGGCCAGCTTGATGGGCCAGAAAGACATCGACGGCGCACTGGTTGGCGGTGCGTCGCTGACTGTGGAATCATTCGCCAAGCTCGTAAAGGAAGGGGCTTCCGCGTGTATACGTTCTTGACAGTTCTTCA
Source organism: Myxococcales bacterium (assembly GCA_003158735.1). Classification (GTDB taxonomy): domain Bacteria; phylum Myxococcota_A; class Polyangia; order Fen-1088; family Fen-1088; genus Fen-1137. Next base: position 19,830 of record PMLB01000113.1, read on the forward strand.
CGTCATTGTGTGCATCTTCTTGATGCTGGTGGTTCTCCTCCAGGCGGGACGCGGCGGAGGCATGGGCATCGCCTTTGGCGGCAGCGGAGGCAGCCAGTCCGTGTTTGGCTCGTCCGGAGGCGCGAACTTCCTGACCAAGATGACCGCGGTCTGCGCCTTCATCTTCTTCGCGAATTCGATGACCCTGGCCTACATGTCGAGCCAGTCCGATTCACGGCGCCTGCAGAAGATCGCCACCAAGAAAGCGGCTGACAAGAAGGCGGAAGAAGCGACCAAGGCCAAGTTGGCCGGCGCGCTGGAAAAGGCCCGCGCGGAGGCCGAAAAGGCCAAGTCGGTCCCGCCCGAAGGCGCCACGGCGAGTGCCTCTGCTACCGCGACCGAAACCAAGGCGACTGACGAGATGCCGGTCGTGCCCGCCAAGGCCACTGTGGAAATGGCGCTGCCCGAAAAGACGACACTCAAACTCAAGCTGCCGGCCAGCGCGACGGCCCCGGCCGCCGACAAGCCAGCCCCGGTCAAGAAGGTACGCGTAGCGAAGCCAGCCCCGACGGACGAGGCGGCGCCTGCGCAAAAACCAGCCTCGACCGACGAGGCGGCGTCAGCCCAGAAACCGGCCCCGGCCGAGGGTGCTGCTCCCGCACCGAAGCCAGTCCGGGCCAAGAAGGCGGCTCCCGCCGCGGAAGAAGAGCCGGTAGCGCCGACTCCGACTCAGCCGTAGACTGTCGATATGCCATCGATCCCCTTCGTCAAGGCCGAAGGGTTGGGAAATGATTTTCTCGTCGTCGACTTGCGCCCAGGCAAGGCCGCGGCGGGAGTTTCATCAGCGACCGATCCGGCCGTCGTACGTATGCTATGCGACCGTCACTTCGGCGTGGGCGGCGACGGCGTGCTGGCCATCCTGCCGCCTGTGCACGGCGATGCCCGCATGCTGGTCATCAACGCTGACGGCAGTGAGGCCGAGATGTGTGGCAACGGCATTCGCTGCGTGGCCAAGCTCCTCTTCGAGAGGGATCCCTCGCTGCGCCGTCCGGTGCTACGCATCGACACGGGTGCGGGGCTGCTGGAATGCCGGATCGATGCACGCGACGGTCGGGCCGAGACCGTGGCGGTCGAGATGGGCCGCCCGCAACTGGATCCGCCCCACATCCCGGTGGTGGCGCCGGCTGGCCAGCGCCTGGTGAGAAGCCCGTTGCGCGCAGGTGATCGTCAATTCGCGTTTACCGCCGTGTCCATGGGCAACCCACACGCGGTGATCTTCATCGACGATCCGGCGGCTGACCTGCGCGCCCTGGCCGAGGCCTACGGACGCGGCATCGAGCACGATTCCTTGTTTCCCCGCCGGACCAACGTCGAATTCGCGCGCGTGCGAAAAGGGCCTGAGATCGATCTCGTGGTGTGGGAGCGGGGCTGCGGTATTACCCTGGCCTGCGGGACCGGGGCCTGTGCCACGGTGGTCGCCGCTTGCCTGGAAGGCCGAACCGCACCGGACCACGAAATCCCGGTGCACCTTCCTGGCGGGACGCTCTTCATCCGCGTGGCCAGCCAACATGGATCCGCCAACTACTCCGGCGTCTCGATGCGCGGCCCAGCCCGCATCGTCTTCGAGGCCGAGATCGATCCCGATCAGATTCGCGGGCCGGCTGGAAAGTCATAGGCAGTGAAGGCTAGAAGAAGACCTTGTCGACGACCACGGGCGTCCCTGACTCCACAACGGACGTGACCGCAGGCCCAACCTCGGTGGTGGTGAAGTTGACGCTGTTCTGCTCGCAACGGTAGGTCTTGGGCAGCCCGCTGGCCAACGCGTCGCCCGGTGAAACCACCGTACACACGGCGTTGGTTGTGGACACGTTGTGCTGAATATTGAACAGCGCCGCTTGTGAAAGGATCTGAACGCCGCCGACGTTGCCAGGGTAGAGGCCGTCCAAAACGATCACTGTTCCACCCAAGTTGACAAATGTGGTCATGGCGCTGGCCCAGTCCTGACCGAGCTGACTGAGGGTCGCGTCGCTGGCCTGCTCCTGCCCATAGATCAGAAACACGTCGGTCGCGACGAGCTGTGTGGCCACGTCCGCGGCCGCCACGTCGGTGCGTTGAACCAGGCGGCCAGTGGCCGTGGCCACCTGGGCGATGGCTCCGTTTGCTCCTGCAATGGCAGTCGGGTTGGCCGCACCTTGGTAGGTGAGCAGGCGAACTGGGTTGTTGGGCCAGAGGAAGACCGCGTTGCCCAGAATGCGATTCATGGCCGGCCGGTTTTTCAGGTAGTCATGGCCAATGACAATCACCCGTCCCGTGCCTCTGGCCTCGCATTGACTGTTGCTGCACAGGCCATTGGAGCACGGAACGCCACAGCCACCGCAGTTGTCGGGATCGGAAGCGGTGTTCACGCATTGCTGTCCACAAACCGTCTCTTCCGAAGAACAGATCAGACACGTGCCGCTCAGGCATACGCTGGATGTGCAGATGTTGTTGCAGCCGCCACAGTTCTCGTAGTCGGAGTTCAAGTCCACGCACTCTTCGTTGCAGTTAACCAATGGCTCTGCGCACTGAAGGGGGCCGGCGTCGTCCCAACCCGCGTCGGCCTCGGTTGCGTCGCCGTTGGCGTCGTCGGCTGCGCCGCCGTCTGCTGGCAAGGCCGCTGGCCCGTCACCGGCAGCATCCGTGGCATCCAGGCAGCCGACACAGAACAATGAAGAATCGGCAGCAGGAAGGTCTCCTGTGAACGCGTCGTCCCCTAGCAAACCCACGCCGGTGTCGCTCGCAAGCGGAGTGTTGTCAACGTCCGCCACCAGAGTGTTGTCAACGTCGGAACTTGGCCCGCTGCCGTCAGGGGCGGCTGCAGCATCGGCATTCGGCACCGCAGCGTCGCCCAACCCGACCAGCGCGGGTACATCCTCGTGGGTTACAGCAACTTCGTTCTGAACGCCATCGGCGCTCGCTGGTCCATCCACCGCCAAACCGGTCTCCGCCACTTCCGCATCCTCAGCGGCCTCGGGCTCGCCCAAACTGCCGTCGGGCATCGTGACCTGTTCGCTATCTGCTTGTTCTCCGGCATCAATGCCACACGTTCCGGCTGCCACGCACTTACCGCCACAGGGGGAGTAGCCCTTCGCACACTGCGTTCCCACGATGGGATCGAGGCAAGCTGGCACTGCCAGCAACGCGGCGAACGCAAGAAGCAATCGCGCTCTCATGGCTGCAGCCTTCCGATTTGGGCCGGCGCGGATGGCGGCTCGGTTGGATCCGGAGCCCTGGGTGGCTGGGTTGGATCCGGACCCTTGGGTGGCTGAGTACGATCCGGACCCTTCGCGCGCTCTTCCACCTTCTTGATGATCGCAAATTCCACGCGCCGGTTTTCTCGATCGGCCTCTTCGCCGGTCCCCTGCACACGCAGCTGCCTATTTCCGAACGCGGCGACCACAAGCTTCTCGGCCGGGAATCCCATCTGGATGATGACCTTGCGCGCCCGCTCGGCCCGTTCGTGACTGAGCCAGTCGTTGAACGGATCCGGGCCGCGGCGATCGGCGTGGCCTTCAATGACCAGATGATCCCATTCGGAATGTTGCTTCCACAGATTCAGCACCGCCTCCAGGGCCGGCCGGCCCGCGGTTCGCACCCGAGCCCGGTTGGTGTCGAAGAGCACGTGCTCGGTGAGCAGAATGCGATCTTCCCTGACCACGATGGGCGCCTCGTCCGGGCAGCCGTCTTCGTCGTCAACCCCGTTGACCGTCTCTGGTTCGTTGGGACACTTGTCCACCACGTCTGGGATTCCGTCCTTGTCGTTGTCGGGATCCGGGCAGCCGTCCTCGTCTTCGAAGCCGTCGAAGTCCTCCGGCTCGTTGGGACATTTGTCCACGTCGTCAGGGATTCCATCGCCGTCCCGATCGAGAATTTTGGGCTTCTCCTCGACCACCACGACCGGAGGTGGCGCGACCGGCGCAGGCCAGTGTGAATCGTGCATCACGATCTCCACGCCGAGCAAGGCCAACTGAGCGTCCGAGTTGTCGAGCGCGTTGCCAGTCTGTAGTACATGCAGATAGCGGGCTGAGGGGCCGAAAATCCATCCTCCCAGCCGAAAATTCCAACCAACCGCCGCCTCGCCCACTGCGCGCACCATGCTTCCGGTCAGGCCAGGACCCGCCCCAATCTCGATCCAAGGCCCGAGGGCACGCGAATCCCCTTGTCGCCCTGCCAGAGGCCGAAATCTGCCGAGAGCGGACAACACCGCCAACCCGCCCATTCCGGGATCGCGAATCGTGCGATCCGCAGGTGCCGGGCCATTGGAGAGAAAGCCACCGCGCAAGCGCAGGCCCAAGAGCGTCCATCGTCCCACCGGCAAGCTTGCGGAGATCGCCGGCATGGTGCCGATTCCAAAACGGTCGCGCAGCGGCTCACTGAGGGGAATGGCAACCGGCGCTTCCACGTTGACCACCGTCTCGCGCAGGGTCTGCGCGACGTCCGCCCAAGCCATGGTGGGCGAGACCCAAACGGGCAGCATGACCGCTAACGCGGTCCCAAAGACGACCAACTTCATCCTGAAGTTCAATCGCCGCGTTTGGCAAAGATCTTAAGGATGTTGGGTCGAAACAAGCGAACGCGTCATGGTCAGAAGAGACTGCCCTGCCCGCTCGGGCCGTTGCGGCCAGACGACGGCAGCGGGAGTTTCATGTGCTCGTAGGCCTGGCGGGTGGCCTGGCGGCCGCGCGGGGTGCGCACCAGGAAGCCCTGCTGGATGAGGTAGGGCTCGTGCACGTACTCCAAGGTGTCCCGATCTTCGGCCAGCGCGGCAGCCAGCGACTCGATGCCAGCTGGGCCACCGTCGAAGCGCTCCATGATGGCGCGCAGAAGCCGGCGATCGCCCTCGTCCAGACCCAGCTCGTCCACGCCCAGTCGGCGCAATCCGTAGTCGGCAGCCTCGCGCGTGACCCGGCCGTCGCCGCGCACCTCGGCGAAGTCGCGCACCCGGTTGAGCAACTTGTTGACAATGCGAGGCGTGCCGCGCGCGCGACGGCCGATTTCGAGCGCGCCGTCCTCGTCGAGACGAATGCCCAGGATGCTGGCGGAGCGCTTGACGATGGTGGTGAGCTCGGCGGGCGCGTAGAAATCGAGTCGTTCGACAATGCCAAAGCGCGAAAGCAGCGGCGAGGTGAGCTGGCCGGTGCGCGTGGTGGCCCCCACCAGGGTGAAGCGCTGGATGGGGATGGTGATGGCCGCGGCGCCTGCGCCCACTCCAGTCACGATCTCGATCTTGAAGTCCTCCATGGCCGGGTAGAGGCTCTCCTCGATGATGGGCTGCAGCCGGTGAATCTCGTCGACGAACAGCACGTCGCCCCGATTCAGCGAGGTGAGAATGCCCGCTAGATCGCCCTTGCGCTCCAGGGCTGGCCCTGAGGTCACGCGCGCCTGCGTGCCCATCTCGTGCGCCAGCAGGTGCGCCAATGTTGTCTTGCCCAAACCAGGCGGACCAGACAGCAACACGTGGTCCAGGGTTCCGCCGCGTTTCTTCGCGGCGGCCACGTAGACCTCCAGGTTCTCGGCCACCTTGCGCTGACCGACGAACTCGCTGAACGAAGTCGGCCTCAACGCCACGTCCATCGCCTTCTCTTTGGGCGAATCCGCCTCGGGCGAGACCACGCGCGACTCGGGCTCGCCTGGCGCTGGTCCGTCGTCGTGCCGCTTGCGCGCCATTACTTCCTCCTCATGGCTGCCAGCGCTTCTTTGATCAGGTCAGGTGTCGGCTTGCTCTCATCCAGCTTCGCCAGGATGCCCTCGAATTCGCTGACCCTGTACCCGAGCGCTTGCAGGGCGCCGAAAACCTCGCCCCGCCGGCCAGGGGGCACGCTCGCTTGCAGCGGGAAAACCGTGGACACCTCGCGAGTCGCGCCCGATGTCACGCCAACCTTGTCGCGCAACTCGACCGCCATGCGCTCAGCCGTCTTGCGGCCCACGCCGCGAATCCTGGTCAAGGTGGCCAGGTCAGCCGCACGGATGGCGCGGACCAGGTCACCGATGGGCAGGCCCGATAGAATGGCAACCGCGACCTTGGGGCCCACGCCCTGCACAGTGAGCAGGGTCTCGAACATGCGGCGCTCCTCGGGCTCGGCGAAACCATAGAGTTGCCAAGGACTGTCTTGCACGGCGTGCGTGTGGATGAACAAGCGCGCCTCGGCGCCAGCCGGCGGCAACGCACGCTGGGCAGCCGCCGTCACCGTCACCGCGTAGCCCACGCCGCCCGCCTCGATCACCACGGTGTCGAGGTTCTTCTCAAGCAAGATGCCACGCAGCGAAGCGATCATGGGGCGGTTGAGAACGCAGGGCAGCCTGACGGCCGCAACCAAACGGAATGAGATGATCCATCTCGTCCGCACCCCGCTGCTGAGAACGCAGAGGGGAGAGGAGAGGGCACAGAGGGCGTCATGTCTGGGAGCCTACCCCTGCCTGGGCGTCCGTGGCTAGTTTCGCCGATGAAATCAGGGCGCCTGGCCAGTCGGGGAGTTGATGTCCCAGAGCGCGCCGATGTCGAACGTCACCGCGTCGAAGGGCGGAATTCGCGCCTCGCCTTCCGGGGCACGAGTTGGCGGAAGCGGCTGGCGCACAATCGCGCGTTGCTGGGGCCACGGCCACGATCTTCTGCGGCTATCGCGGAATTGTGCGCAGGCGGGCGTGGCAGATGGCGATGGCCAGCGCGTCGGCGGCATCGGCCTCGGGCGCGCGACGCATGGACAGGAGCGCGCGCACGAGGAAGGCAACCTGAGACTTGCTCGCGCGGCCATGGCCGACGATAGTGCGCTTGACCCGGGCCGGGGCATAGCCGACGACAGGCAGGCCGCGGTCGCCGGCCACGAACAGGGCCACGCCGCGCGCCTCGCCCAGCGCCAGGGTGGCCTGCACGTTCTTGCCGTAGAACGCCTGCTCCATGGCCACCTCGTCGGGCCGCAGCTCGTCGAGTAGCTCGCACAGGCCACGGCCGATGGTCAGCAAACGCTGGTTGCGCGGCTGCCGGGGCGGTGCGGAAATCACGCCGCACTCCACGTAGGTCAGCTTCGCATTGCCAACGCGATCGACGACGCCGTAGCCGAGGCGCAGGGTGCCCGGGTCGATGCCCAGGATGCGCGTGCGGCCTGCTGCGGGCATGCGTGCGGCCGGATTCGGCTAGGACATGTTGGCCAGCGTGGCCTCGTCAACATCCAAATTCGAGTACACGTTCTGGACGTCGTCGTTGTCTTCCAGGATGTCGAGCAGCTTGAGCGCGGATTCGGCTTCCTTGCCCGACAGGCGCGTCTTGTTCTGCGGCACCATGGTCACTTCGGCCGAGGCCGGGTCAGGCATGCCGGCCTTCTTGAGGCCGTCGCGGATGCGCTCGAATTCCTTGGGCTCGGTGGTCACGGTGAACACATCATCTTCGGCGCGAACGTCATCCGCACCCAGCTCGATGGCCGCGTCGGTCNNGAACATCCAGGCCACCGAGCCCGAGCCCGCCAAGTTGCCGTTGGCCTTGGTTAGCAGGTTGCGAATCTCGCCAGTGGTCCGGTTGCGGTTGTCGGTCATGATGTCGGCCAAGATGGCCACGCCGCCCGGGCCAAAGACTTCGTAGGTGAACTCTTCGTAGTTCACGCCTTCCAGATCGCCGGTGCCTTTCTTGATGGCACGGTCGATGGTGTCGTTGGGCATGTTCTGGCCGCGCGCCTTGTCCACCGCCGAGCGCAAGCGGGGATTGCCGTTGATATCACCACCGCCAAGTCTGGCGGAAATGGTGATCTCCTTGATGACTTTGGTCCAGAGCTTCGACTTCTTGGAGTCGGAGGCCTCTTTCTTGTGCTTGATCTTCGACCATCTGTTGTGACCGGACATGCCCGCTTTGTAGCACTTTTCGTTCGCAAATGCCCCGCTTGCAGGCGCCAAAATCGCCTGCTTGCAGACGCGATGCGCTGTGACGAGCGAAGTCGGGCGGACGACGGCTCGTGCGATGAGCGCGCTACCAGCCTGGAGTCGGCATCTCGGGACTGTTAGTCCAAGCGCTCGGCTGATCACAAGCGTCGACTGATACCCGATGCACGCTCATGCCGTTCCAGGCCGTGGCGCTCACGTCGACCCAGCCGCCGTACTGGCTCACCACGACGCCGTCGCTGCTGACCAGTCGAACCGGCTCGCCAGCGTTTGACAGGCCATCGGCTCCTATGCGACCCGACACGGGGACGATCACCGTGCCATCGCGCGGTACCGGATCCTTGCCGTCGTCCGCAACGAAGTTCGCCGCCACTATCAGCGCGAAATCGCCCGCTGGGACAGCCACATCCGGCAAGACGTCGCTGCCGGTCTTGTCTTCGATGAGCATCCCCGCCAGCGACACCGGCTCGGCCTCCAGGTTCTCCACTTCGACGAACTCCTGCGTGTACTCGGATCCCGCGGGATTGGCCAGCACCTCGGTGATGACCAGCCTGGGAAGCTTGGGCGGCAGGTGCAACGTGACCACGGCAGAATCCGCGCTGTTGCCGGCTCGATCCGTGGCGCGCGCGACGGCCTGAGCATCCACATCGGCAGGCAATTCCGGCAGGTGGGTCAGCAGGTCGAACTTGGTGCCCATAGCGCCCAGATCCAGGCTGGCCACCTGGTCGCCAGCGGTGATGATGACCTGGGCCCAGGCCGACTCGTCTGTCGCGAACTGCGCCTGCACACACCCTTCGACAAGGTTCATGACAAAGCCGGCGATCAAAGGAGCGTATTCGTCAGGCGCGTCGGCGGTCGTGAACGAGCCAACCTGGCCCGCAGGAACCGGCTTGCCGCCCTCGAAGTGCAAGGCATCAGCGCCGATCTCGACGACATACGAGGTCGTCGGTTCCAGGACGCCGGCCGGCATGGCCGCGTAGCAGGTCCCGCTGCAAGGTCCGGTATCCCCATCACCCAAGGCCAGCGCGACCTCGGTACCGTCGCTCGCGCGGAGATCGAGCGAAGCACCCGCGTCGGAACTCTGCAAAGCTTCTGAGAAGCGAAGGATGACCTTGGCCAGGTTGGGGGGCACCTGCGTGGCCTCAGGAGGTGGGTCAACCAGTACGGGCAGGCCCAAGACGACCCCAGAATCGCTGGCCTGTCCTCCATCACGAGTCGCTGCGCTGGCCACCTGCCGTTCTGCTCCCAGGTCGGTGCTCGGCGAGCAGCCAACCCAGATGAGCCACGGCGCAAAGCAAGCGCGCAAACCAGACATCGCCCGACTTATCGGACCGGCCGATCCAAAGTTGCGCCGAAGGACGCGTCTTCCGAGCTGGCCACGATATACTTGCAGCGACCATGAAAACCACGCCCGATCTCATCCTGGCTTCCGCGTCACCACGTCGGCGTGAGCTGCTTGAACGCCTGGGCCTGGTGCTGCGCATCGAACCGGTGGACGTGGATGAGACGCCGGCGCAGGGAGAAAAGCCGCGCGCCTACGCCCAGCGTCTGGCAGCCGAGAAAAGCGATGCGGCGCTGACCAAACTAGGCCAGCAGATCCTGCCCATTCTCACCGCCGACACGGTGGTCGTGCTGGGTGACGACATCCTGGGCAAACCAGCCGACCAGGACGAGGCGGCGGCCATGCTGCGCCGGCTGGCAGGCCGACGCCACGAGGTAATGACCGCCTATCGCGCGCACTTTGGCGGTGGCATGGTCGAGCGCGTGGTCAGCACCGGCGTGAGCTTTCGCTCGCTCGACCCGGCCGAACTGCGCGCCTATCTCGATTGTGGAGAATGGCAAGGCAAGGCCGGCGCCTACGCCATCCAGGGCATCGCGGGCGCGTTTGCCATCGAGGTGCGCGGATCGTTCTCCAACGTGGTCGGGTTGCCTCTGGCCGAGGTCATAGCGGATCTGCGCGCACTCGAATCCCTGCCCGGCTATCCGCCCCCGGCCTTCGGAGGTAATGCCCGGTGAATCGCGCCGAACAAGTCGCCGCCAACCTAGCCGACGTGCGCGCCCGCCTCGCGCAAGCCGAGGCCAGCGCGGGTCGGCCCGCAGGCAGCGCGCGCCTGGTCGCGGTCAGCAAAATGGTTGAGGCAGCGGACATCCTGGCTGCGCTAACGGCTGGACAGCAAGTCTTTGGCGAAAGCTACGGGCAAGAATTCCGCGACAAGAGCGCCTCTGTCGAGGCCGCCGCGCAGGCCGCAGATTTGCCGCAGCCGCTCTGGCATTTCATTGGCCCGCTGCAGACCAACAAGGTGAAGTACGTGGCCGGCAAGGTGGCGTTGATCCATTCCATCGAGGCGGGCGATGTGCTGGCCGAGATCGAGCGCCGCGTGGCCGCACTGGAGCCGACGACCTCGCAGGACTGCATCATCCAGGTCAACGTGGCTGGCGAGATACAGAAGCACGGCGTGCCGCCGGCGGCGCTTCCGGCGCTGCTGGCCAGCTTTGCCCGGCTCGACCACCTGCGCTGTACCGGCTTGATGGTCATGCCCCCATACAGCGACGATCCCGAGGAGTCTCGGCCTTTCTTCGCGGCGCTGCGCCGGCTACGTGACGAGCAAGCCGGCGTGAGCCGGGCCAACGTCAACCTGGCCGAGCTGTCCATGGGCATGAGCCATGACCTGGAAGTCGCGGTGGCCGAGGGCGCGACCCTGGTGCGCGTGGGAACGGCAATCTTCGGCGAGCGCCAGTAGAACGCGCCCTGCCCGCACGGTCAGGTAGCAGCCCACCCTGCGCCGATTCACGCAGCGCTCGGAGCCGGTTTGACTTCGCTCACAGTCGGGAGTAGCACTCTGGCCGCCGAATCCGGTCTCGCCGGAACGGGGGACCCGAATCGTTGTGGGGCGAAGTGCAGCCGCACCGGGGGACCGCCTCCTCCCGAGCCCGTCAGCTAACCTCGTAGGCAGAAGAGGCCCCGAAGGACGGGGGGTCGGTCGAAAGATCTGCATGGCTAGTCACGAAACCACCGGGCCGGAAGAAAAGGCCTCCCTGTTGGAAACGGGGTGGCGGGTGATGGTGGGTCGACCGCGAGATTTCAAGGATCCTGGCGTCTTCCACAAGATCTCGCTGGTGGCGTTCTTGGCTTGGGTGGGCATGGGCGCCGACGGCTTGTCGTCCTCGGCCTACGGCCCTGACGAATCTTTCCGCTCGCTGCTCGAACACGGCAACGTCACCTATCTGGCGGTGTTCATGGCGCTGGCCACCGCGCTGACCGTGTTCGTGATGTCCTACGCCTATAGCCGCATCATCGAGCACTTCCCGACCGGCGGCGGTGGCTACGTGGTGGCGAGCAAGTTGCTCGGCCAAAAGGCCGGGCTGCTGTCGGGCTCGGCCCTGCTGGTGGACTACATCCTGACCATCACCGTGTCCATCGCTTCGGGCGGGGATGCAATATTCAACATGCTGCCGCTGGCCTGGCACGCATGGAAGTTGCCCATCGAGTTTGTCGTCATCATGCTCCTCATTGTCCTCAACATACGCGGCGTGAAAGAGTCGGTGACGCCCCTGGTGCCGGTTTTCATGGTCTTTGTTGTCACGCACCTAGTGCTGATTCTGGGTGGCCTCGGGTCGCACATCGGTCACGCACCCGAGGTGGCCGCCAACCTCAGACACGAGTTCTCTCAGAGCATCCAAAGCTACGGCCTATTCGGCGTGTTCGTCATCTTCATGACCGCCTACTCTCGAGGCGCCGGCACGTACACCGGCATCGAAGCGGTGTCGAACGGCCTACAGATGATGCGCGAGCCGCGGGTGACCACGGGAAAACGCACCATGGTCTATCTGTCGGTGTCGCTGGCCTTCACTGCGGGCGGCATTCTGCTGTGCTACCTCCTCTTTGGCATCCGACCGCAAGAGGGCAAGACCCTGAATGGTGTGTTGGTGGAGACCTTCGCCGCGAACTGGCAGGTGTTGGGCGTGCCGGTCGGCAAGGCTTTCGTGGTCGTCGCGCTGGCGTCCGAGGGCGCCCTGCTCTTCGTGGCCGCGCAGACCGGGTTCATCGACGGGCCACGGGTCATGTCCAACATGGCGGTAGACTCATGGCTACCCCGGCGCTTCGCATCCCTGTCCGACCGCTTGACCACCAAAGACGGCGTCGCGATGCTCGGTTTGGCGGCGATCTCTCTGCTTCTCTTCACGCACGGCAACGTGGACGCGCTGGTGACCATGTATGCCATCAACGTGTTCATCACGTTTTCGCTCTCCCAGCTCGGCATGTGCCGTTTCTGGTTGCGTGAGCGGTCCCGCGACGCCAAGTGGGCGCGTCACATCCTGGTCCATGTCGTCGGCCTGGTGATGTGCCTGGCGATCCTCACCTTCACCATTGTCCTCAAGTTCTCGCAGGGCGCCTGGCTAACCCTGCTGGTGACCACCGCTCTCATCGTGGTGTGCCTGCTGGTCAAGTCCCACTACCGCGAAGTGGCGCGCCAGCTGAGCCTGCTCGACGCTGACCTGGACAACCTGGTGGGGCTAGACGGAAATGGCGGCGAACCCGATCCCAGCAAACCCACAGCGGTCCTCCTGGTGGCGAAGTACGGCGGTCTGGGCGTGCACTCCATGCTCTCCATTCAGCGCACCTACCCCGGCTATTTTTCCAACCTGGTCTTCGTCTCGGTGGCCGTGCACGACTCGGGCACGTTCAAGGGCGCGGCCGAGGTCGACGCGCAACGCCTCCAGGTCGAGGAGACCCTGAAGAAATACGTGGCGCTGGCCAAGAGCCTGGGCTGGAACTCCAGCTACCGCATGGCCGAAGGGCTGGACGCGGTTTACGAGGCCAGCCGTCTGTGCATCCGCATCGCGGACGAGTTTCCCCGCGTCGTGTTCTTTGCCGGCAAGCTCATCTGGAAGCGCGAGACATGGATGCAAAAGATTCTGCACAACGAGACCGCCTACCAGGTCGAGCGCCGCCTGCACTGGAAGGGCCTGGCCATGGCTGTGCTGCCGGTGCGCGTGGGCGACGACGCCCGCAGTGCGCCGCTGATGCCGCGACAGAAGTAGGGTCACAATTCCGCGACAGTCGCGCGCGACATGACCTATATTGGCGTCATGTCCTACGCCGCTCTGGCTGAGCACCATCGGCGCCTCTCGCAGCTTCATCACGTTGAGGCGATCGCGGTCTGGGACGAGTCCACCATGATGCCCGTCGGGGGAGGAGCCGCGCGCGCTGAGGCGCTGTCGACGTTGCGAGGACTTATCCACGAACATTCAACGCGCGAAAATCTGGCCGACCTGTTTGCCGTGGCTCGCGCAGAGGCAGTGAATCTTCCCGCGTGGCAGCAGGCCAACCTGCGCGAAATGGAGCGGCAATGGGTGCGAGCCACGGCCCTGCCACAGGGATTGGTCGAGGCGATGTCGCGTGCGGAATTGCAAAGCGAACAGGCTTGGCGGAAGCACCGGGCGGACAATGACTTCTCTGGGTTCCTTCCGTTCTTTCGCGAGGTTGTCCGGCTCAAGCGGGAAGTGGCAAAGGCCTGGGGCGACAGACTGTCGCTCAGTCCCTACGATGCTCTTCTCGACGGCTACGAGCCAGGCGCCCGCAGCAGTCTGATCCAGCCGCTATTCGCACGGTTGCGCGGTTTTCTGCCCGGGCTGATCGAGAAGGTCATGGAGCAACAGGCGCGCGAGTCGGTCAGGGCCAGTGAGGGGCCGTTTCCCGTCGAGCGGCAACGGTGGCTGTGCCTTGAGCTATTGCGCCGGCTGGGCTTCGACTTCAACCATGGGCGCTTGGATGTGAGCCACCATCCGTTCTGTGGCGGCGTGCCCACGGATGTTCGCATTGCGACTCGCTATGATATCAACGATTACACCAGGTCGCTGGCTGCCGTGCTTCACGAATCCGGCCACGCGAAATACGAACAGAACTTGCCCGGCGATTGGCTGGACCAACCCATCGGAGCCGCGCGGAGCATGAGCATTCACGAAAGCCAGAGCCTGCTATTTGAAATGCACGTATTTCGAAGTCCCGCTTTCCTGGAACTTGCAGGGCCGTTCATCGAGGAAGCATTTTCCGACTCATTCGGGCGCGCGCCTGAAGCGTTCAGCCCTGATAACCTGTTTCGCCAACTGACTCGGGTCAAGCCCGGATTCATCCGTGTAGATGCGGATGAGGCGACCTACCCCTGCCATGTCGTGCTGCGCTTTGAGATTGAACAGGCTCTGATCGACGGCTCGTTGCGACCGGAGGAGGTGCCGGAGGCATGGGATTCGTGGATGCGCCAGATGCTCGGCCTTTCAACCCTTGGCAACGACCGTGACGGATGTATGCAAGATGTTCACTGGCCATCGGGGCTCTTCGGCTACTTCCCCGCCTACGTTCTGGGCGCGCTGACCGCAGCCCAGCTATTCCGCGCCGCCCGAGCGGCCCATCCCAATCTGATGACGCAGATTCGCCGAGGCGAATTCGGGGTCCTCGACGACTGGCTGAGCAAGAAGGTTTGGACCCAGGGATCATTTCTGGAAACTGAGGCGCTAGTCGAGCGTGCCACGGGAAGCGCGCTCAGCACCGAGGCATTCGAGCAACACCTAGAGCGCCGCTACCTACAACGGGAGTCGTGAGGAAACTTCATGCAGCATGCGACTGTGTTGGATCAGAGAGACTGACACCGGACGACGTGGTTCTTCTCAGGAAAGTTGTCGCCGTCATAGAGGCTTGTTTCTTGGCAGCAACTTGCTGGTGGCTTCAGGTTCGGGAACTGGCTAGCATTTGCTGCTGTTGACTAGTTGTCGGTCCCTAGGTCTTCGTGGACGTGGGCGACGAATGGAGTAACCTCCGACTGCGCAATGCGTACGCGACGCAACAAGGGACTAGCCGGCCACCTGGGCCGTGGTCTGCTCGCGTCGCTACTCCTGCACGGGCAGGTCATTCTGCCTCTGGTCATCCTGGCTCTCGTGTATGGCAGGCGCGAGTCGAACGAAGTCGACTTGAGCTTTGAATCGGTCAAGGAAAACGAACTGCCGCCTGGGCTGCCCACCGTCGATGAGCCTGTGCCGCCCGAGAAGCAGCCGCGGGAAAAGGCGGCGCACAAACTCGCGCAATCGGAGAAGAAACCGGAGCCCGAAATCGAAGCCCCTCCGCCGGAGAAGATGCCGCCCATTCCCAAGCTGCCGGAGAAGCCTCTCGCGCAGCTTCCACCTCCTAAACCAGAAGAGCCACCTCAGCTACCGCCCGACCGGTTGCACCAGAAGATCGTCGAGCTGGACATGGGCAAGGATGTCGAAGCGCCCGACAATGCCAAGTACCTGGCCGACAAGAACAACCGAACCGAGAACGAGACCCGCGCACGCGAAACCAATCTGGAGCGAGAGCAGGCCGGCCAAGAAGCCCACCCCTCGGACGACAAAGACAAGATCGCTGGACTGGAGGATCGCGAGGCACGACCAGAAAAGCGGGCTGGCCAGGGCGAGCGCCCCTTGCCCGAGTCCTTCCAGCCGCAGGCGCCCAACAAGGTCACCCTTTCCATGCGTGGCCCGCGCAAGGTTGAAAGCGCGCAACGGGAAACCATCTCACCCGACGGGATGCGGCTTGTGCCAGAGGACGAACAACCCAGTTCGCGCGGCAGCGACGGCGGTCCTGCCGCCCGGCTGCGCCTGACCCGCAGACAGTACGAGTCGGTATTCGGCACCGACGCCCAGGCTGCGGCGGCGCTGGCCAAGGCCGAACGATCCCAACGCAAGGGCAAGTCCTCCGAGCGGCGCGAGCGGGTGCGCTCCGCCCTCGAGAACTTCATCGCCGAGGTCAAGCCGGGCAATCAAACCGCGCTCAACACACGCGCCGCGCCCTTTGCCCAATTCATCACGCGCATGCATCGCAAGATCCATGAGCTGTGGGCCTTCGGTTTCATGGCGGGCATGGACAGCAAGCCCACCAGCTTGCCGCTCAATAATCCTGCTCTGGTGGCCAAGCTGGAAATCGTTCTCGACGGCCAAGGCAATGTGGACCGCGTGGCGGTGGTGCGATCGTCGGGGCTGACCATCTACGACAGCGCGGCCATCGACGTCGTTTTCAGCGCCGCTCCCTACCCCACCCCGCCGCCGACCATCCTTTCCGGCAATGGCAAGGTCTACATTCACTGGACCTTCCACCGCAACGAAGAGGCCTGCGGCACCGCCGGTGTAGATTACTTCATCCTCAACAACGGTCCCAAGGCTCCCGAAAAGACCGCTCCGGCATCCGGAAAGAATGCTGGTTGAACCACAGAGAGCACAGAGATCGCAGAGACAGATCGGAAGAAGGAAGGAAGGGTTCGGATCCGGATCCGGAACCCTTTCCTTCCGGCCTCGGTGGCCTCTGTGCCCTCTGTGGTGAGACTCCGGATCGCGCCGGCCGCCGTCGATTCCCGAGAGAATCGTGGTTAGCACCTATGAGGGAAAGGGGAAGGGTTTGGTCCGGTTCGGTCCGGCCCCCTTCCTTCCCATCCGATCTCTGCGTCCTCTGTGCTCTCTGTGGTGGAAAAAGCTAGCTACCACAGTTTCCGCAGCACAGTCGCGGGATAGTAGTGGCGCAGGATTTCGCGATACTTCTTGCCCGCTTCTGCCATTCCGACGGCGCCCGTCTGGCACATGCCCACGCCGTGGCCAAAACCGGCGCCGCGAAAGACCGCTTCCCCGTCCTTGACCTCGACCACGAATAGCGAGCTGCGCAGCCCGCCGAAAGCCTGGCGGATGCGCAACTCGCCACGGATGGTTTCACTGCGGGCCGAGCCCACCACGCGCACAGCCAGCGCGCGCCCCGATATCCCTCGCTGCGGCACCTCGATGGAGCGAATCTCGCCCAGACGGTATCGACTCAACAGCTTGTCCAGCTCGGCAGCTGTTCGCTTCACGGTCCAGCGAAATCGGTCGCCCGCTCCGAGGCGAGCCTGGCCACAGTAGGCGGCGGGCGGCTGGTCAATGAAGCGTGCGACGTTCTCCGCGCTCACGCCCGTCGCATAGATGTCGGGCTTGCCGGCGGCCGGCGCGGGCGCGTCGCGATGGCCACGCAAAGCCGCCAGCGCGGGCATGTCGGGCCAAGCGTTCTCGTTGTTCTCGGTGTGGCCGCCGCAGTTGGCAGAATACACGGTGTCGCCCAGGTCTGTCCCGTCAGCCGTGAACAGCACCTCGCCGCGGGTTGCGGCCACCGCCGCCGTGGTCCGCGGCGTCTCGTGGCCCGCCCCCAAGTACACCTGACAGTGTGTCTGCGAGCACAGCCGGAAGGGATCACCCAAGTGTCGTGTGCCGATCTTGGACAGAAGCTCGCCTCGCGCTGCCACGGCTTGCGCCTTGAGCGCCTCCTCCGGCGCATTGGGGAAGATTTCCACCGGCAGCAGGCCGGCCAAAAAGCGATCCTCGGGCAAGGCATTGACCACGGCCAAGCTGCCGTTGCGATCCAGGGTCACGTACACCTTGCCAAAGTAGGCGCCCGACACTTTGCCGGCCGGGCCCTGGGCCTCCACTTGCAGGGGGCTCTCCCCGCCCGCCACGAACCACAGCACGCCCTCGTTGCGCACGTGCATCCCGGTCTTGCTGCCGACCGCTTCCAGTTGCCCGTGTGGGCGATCAACCAGCTCGGTGAACACGCCGGGGTTTACCAGAGTTGCCTTGCGGCCCAAGGCCTCGAAGGCCTGCTCTGCCTCCTCTGGCTTGCGGTAGGGCCCCACCACCACCAGAACCTCGCGCCGGTCGAGAACCTCTCCGCCCACGCCAAACACCGTGCCCTGCTCGAAGCGCTTTGCCTTTTCGCCCAGTTCCTGCCATCGCCTGATGTGAGCGTCGGCTTCATCCCCTTGGCCCGGTTTTCCGCGCCACACCACGGCCCAGTGGCTCAGCTTGGCCGGCACCGTCGCCGAAGCGCGAACCTGCCAGGACTCCTCGCCGCGGACTTCAGAGCTGCCCTCGCCTTCGGGAAAGAGGCGCAAGCCGCCCGCGGGACCGGCGCTAATGGTCACCCGCGCCAGGCCCTCGGCAATGGCCACCGGCACAACCGGGAAGCCCTGCTTGGTGAAACGAAACTCGGCCGAGTAGATCGCGCGCAGCTTGTCCGCACCCGAGAACTCGTCAGCCGCACGCGCCGACGGTGCCCAAGCGGCCAGGGCCCATCCGACGATTATCAGGTACAGGTGCCTCCCGCTCATCGCATTTCGTGTGCGGAAAGGTAACGCAGGTTCAGGAAGTTCACAGTGAAATGCGCCACGACCGGTCCGGTCAGATCGCCCGACCAAAGAAACAGCTGTCCGAACACCAGGCCCGCCATGAACGAGGAGACGGTCCACGGCAAGAAGCGGAGCTTCGGCCCCACGTGAAGCAGGGCGAACACCAAGCTCGACCCCGAAAGCCCGATGGCTGGCAAGAGGGCTCCGCGGAAGAAGATCTCCTCGCCCAGCGCCGAGGCCACTGCCAACACCACCACCTCGGCGTCAGGCAACGGCCCGAGCATGGCGCGCATGTCGCGATGAAGGGCGCGCGCCCATTCGAATCTGTGAACCGCGAGCCGCGACGCAAACACGTAGCCGAGTCCGATCAAAATCCCGGCGACGATCCCCAGCAGGGTCTGGGTGTCTTCGCGCCCCGCCAGACGCCACGTACTGGAGTCGCCACGCAAGCTAGACCAGGCCACGCCAGCAGAGGCCAGTGCAAGATAGAGTGTCAGCACCAGGCCTGCGCGAGACCAACTTCTGGCCGCCCCTGCCATGATTTGCAACATACCAGCAATTTCAAATGCGCAGCGCGATCCGTGACCTGATGCCACGGCGAGCTATTTGCCTATGCGTCACTGCCAACCACAAATATCCGTTTGTTTTCAATCAAATACACGATGACTCTGTGAGCTGCGAACTACCTATGCCGCGTTGTTCAAGGGCTCATTTCAGCCGTTGGCTCGACGCCGGCATGGTAGATGTTCTTCGTCAATGTCGCTACCGGCAGTCAGAACCAAACGCAGCATTGCTCGTCCGATGACCGACGATCCGGTGGAGCGCGAGGTTGGTCTGCAAAAGCTCCTCTCCACGCGCATCTGCGACCTGCAGCTCGGGCCTCAAGATGTGCTGGCCGAATCTCTGGCCCAGGTCGGCGCAGAATTGCGCGCGAAAGGGATAACCTTCACCCCGCAGTACTACCTGGGCGACGATGACTTCTGGACTACGGACCGAGCCATCAGCGTCAACATCCCCTGGTACCTGGCCAACTCGGTCCTCTGGCAGATGGTCAACGACCACCTGTTCGAGTACACGCGCGACGAAGTCTTGATGTATCTGCGCCACGAGACGGGGCATGCCGTCAACTACGCCTTTGAACTGTGGAAGCGCAAAGACTGGACGGAGACCTTCGGCGATTTTCGCCGCTCGTACCGCGACGTCTACAACGCGAATCCATGGAGCCACGACTACGTAAGACACCTGCACCGCGCGGGCATGTATCACTACGCGCAGAAACATCCTGATGAGGATTTCGCCGAGAGCTTCGCCGTGTGGCTCGATCCGTCTTCGCGCTGGCGGCGCCGCTACCGCGACTGGCAGGTTGCGGTGACCAAACTCGAGTACGTGGACCGTATCATCGACCTGGAAGGCGCCTGCCGGGGCACTCCCACCAACCAACGAACCGGATCGCAGGCGCCCTACAGCGAGATCAAGGAAACCGTCGCCGAGTACTTCGACATCAACCATGCGCTGGACCCGGACCTGGCCGAGTACCGCAAAGACTTGCTCGACATCTTCCCCCGGCGCTCCGTGCGCGCGCGCGGATCACAGGGAGCGTTGTCCGCAGCGCGTTTCATCCAGCAACATCAGCGCCTGATGATTAACAAGCTGGGCGGCTGGATCGGCGATTCCGACCGACGCGTGATCGGCAAGTTCCTGCGCCAGCTCCAGGCCCTGTGTACCTACGAGCACTTGGTCGTACCGGAGAACCGGCGCAACGAGAAACTGGTCGACCTGACCATCGTGGCGACTTGGCATGTGGTCGACGGGATTCACAGGCTCAGCGAGTAACTACTCGGTCTTCAAGCCATTCTGGATGATGCGGCGAAGACCCTCGGGGCCGAGGCGCGCGCTGCGCTTCTCTTCCTCGAAGATGATCTGCGCGAGGGTCGCTGACGTCAGGTCGGCCCCGCTGACGTGATCGGTGACCTTCACCTCATCGCCGTTGCGCACGAACCCCGCCACATCAGCCAGCGTCACGTAATGCTTATCAAAGGTGTCGTAGAGTTTTCGATTCGAGTAGCGCTTGATTGTTCGCATGGTGGCACAGAAGGATGACACATCTTGTGACGGAATGACACGATTCTAACGAAGTGATGCCGCAAGAACCCAACGGCGATTCGAGTGCCTAGGAATTCGCGCTCCACGCTGGGAAATCCCGCCTACCGGCGCGGGAATCGACCCCGGCGTCAGCAGGGCTAGGGCTCCGTGCCCCAGATGAGCTTCCCGCTCGCGTAGAGGGTCATCTTGTCGTTCAACCCGGTTACCCCGCCGTTGTAGCTGTAGTCGTTTGTTACGTCGACCGTGCCCGCCCAGTTGCTGTTGTGCAGCCTGAAGTTGGTTTGGAACTGACTCTTTGCTGGGATCGTTCCGGTGAATGAAAACTCCAGATAGTGATCAGCCGCAGTGGAACGAGCTGCTGCAACGGACTTGCCGCCCGTCACAGTGTCGCCGCTCAGGCTTGCGTAGTCGACCGCAATCGCCAAGGTGGAGGTGTCCCACCCGTCGTCCTTGTACCAGTAGCGAAGGGTCACGTTGGTCAAATCAGCGGCAGCAGATCCCTGGTTCTCAATGATGAGAAACAGCGAGATCTGTCCAGTTGCGCCAGCAACGGGTTTCGTCAAGGACACGTCCAAGCCGGTGGGTGGCGGCGCCGTTGATGTCGAACCGGCAGTGCCACCCTTTCCGCCGGAACCCCCGGTCCCGCCCGTTGTCACAACCGTCGAGCCGCCGGTCACCACGCCGCCACTGCCCACTCCGCCGGTGTTCACGCCGCCTGTAGCCGTGCCGCCTATGGCTGTGGTGCCACCAAACGGGGAGGTAGTGCCCCCGCTCCCCCCCGTAGACACCGAGCCGCCGGTGGCCACGCCACCGGTGCCCGCACCGCCACTGCCCTTGCCACCGGTGCCCGCGCCGCCACTGCCCTTGCCGCCGGTGCCCTTGCCGCCAGTGCCGCCCGGGCTGCTGATCCCGCCGGTTCCGCCGCTGCCGCCCGCCGTGGTCGTGCCACCCGAAGCCGAGGTTCCACCCGCGCTGGATGTGCCACCCGGGCTGCCAGAACTGCCGGCCCCGCCCGGGCCAACCGAGCCGCCGGTCGGCTTGGTGGACGCGGAGGAGCCCGCGATACCCGTAGTTCCTCCACTGCTCGACGAGCTGGAGAATGCGCCTCCGGAGCCACCGGTGATCTGCGCTTGGCCGCGCATCACCTCATCAGGTGCGCCGCAGGTAGCCCCGAACATCAAGCCGGCAACCACAACCAGCAGAAGCACACCGAGGGAGACTTCGCCGATTCCGCTTGCTCTTGCGACCACCCGTCGCCACACACCCATCCAACCACTGGCAACCGTCTGACTAAGATTTCTTCTCTTCATATTCCTTCTCGCTCATCACTACTCATAGAGTATGCGCAACAGGCCTCGAAACGGAAATGCGAAGAGCAAAAAACGTAAGACTTGCGCGTAGTTGACTACATTGCCCTACTCGCCAGTCGCTCCCCGGCAAGAATGAGACGCGTGGGGAGCCCGCCGGCTCCCCCTGCGGGGACTTCGGGACAGACAGCCCACCCCGCCCTTCGCGCGCCCTCGTCGCCAGCGCTGCGCGCGGCGCACCATCGCGGGTTTGGCGAGGCCGAGCNNGGGAAGGTGCAGGTCCCGAAGTCCCCGAAGGGGGAAGCGAGCGTGGGGTGGTGGGCAGGTGGGGAGCCGAAGAGCAGAGCGAACCCTTTGAGGGTTCCCATCTATCTAGAAAGCGACAAGGCCGCCGAGAGACACGCCCACGGTCGCCCGCTGCACGACATGGCTGTTCAAACGGAAAACCTCGCCCCCACCCTGCGCCGAAAGCACGAGCCACGTGCTGCGATAGGAGCGGAACATAGCCGAGGCAGCAGCCCCGTAGTCCAGTCCGACGGAATACGCGCCTTCGTGCCAGACATCGTGTTGGCGCACGACCGGGACGCCCACGGTTGGCCCCAGCAGCAGCGCCAACCGGTCTGTCTGGTACAGCGGCCAGAGTGCATCGAGCGAGAGCCCGGCACGCAAGAACGACGATTGATAGTCCTGCAATCTGGCGTCGGACGACGAGAACTCACCGCGCACCCGCAACGCGAACCCACCGATCTGGCGCATGTAGGAAAGCGCGCCCACCATCCCGGTTCCCGACACTGGGCTGTTTTGCAGCCCGAAATGAACACCGAGCGAATTGGGCTGCCACGGCCCGCCCTTCTCGCGATGGTTCTCAGCATCTGCCACAACCGGGGACATGGTCGCCGTCTCGATGGCCGTCGAGCTGCCTGCGGCGAGAGAGAAGGTCGTCTCGCTCACGCTGGCCAGCACCCGCCGCACAACCCGATACTCGCCAGCAGGCAGGGCCAGATAGAAGTCCTCGCCGGAGGTCGAGGCCAATTCGGCGATCACCTCGCCGCGACCTTTGTGAACCACGGTATAGGTGGCACCGGCCTCGCGCGGGAACACCAGCCGGGCGTCGTTGGGCCGTGTGCGGGACAGGATCACGTCGCCGGCGCCCGACATCCGATAGTCGTAGGTCGGGTGCTGGCCGCCCACCAGGCTGGCCGCTGTGCTGGCCAGCGTGCGCCTGAATGCGAACTGATAGACCTCACCCAATGTCACTTGCCCGTCCCGTGAGGAATCGGCAGCGCCGCGCAGGCCAGCCATGAAATTGTGGGTAAAGAACGAGCCCTGCAGGTCGTCGGATTCTTGCGATAGCTCGTTGGCCGTGGAGGAGGTGACGATGGCCATGCCCCTCACGCTCCCGGGATCGGCCAGATGGATTTCGTAACCGGGAGCGCGTCGGCCACCCTTCACACCGGTGAGCGCGCCCGACTGGCAAGCGTCGACAAAGGCCACGCGCACGTCGGCCGCGGAAAGCTGTTCGAGATACGAACGCAGATCGCGCAGGGGCAGGCGCGACGATCCCAGCTCAAGCGCCTCCTGATCGCCGTGGCCCGAGTAGTAGAAGAGGAACAGGGTCCGTTTGCCCTCGACGTGCGCGCGATCGAGCTGTGCCCGCGCGGTAGCCAGCGCCGCTTCGACCCTGTCGCGCGACGCTCCCGTAACGGTGACAACGCTGTCAAAGTCCCCAGCCCCGCGAAGCAAGGCGGCCAGCTTGACGGCTTCTGCCTCGGCGTAGCGAAGGGTGCGGGCAGGGTCGTGCCCCAGATTGTTGCCCACCACGACCGCCATTCGCGTCTCCTGCGCCTGCGCGAGGGCAGCCCCCTGCCCCAACGCCAAGATCAGGCAAGCGCCTAACAAGCGAAGGGACATGGCTCTAGCGTACCTCATTCTGGCACGGCCATGACACCGATAGTGACAAGCCCATGCGCCAAGGTGACCATGGTCACGGCCGCCTGAGCAAAAATGATACTTGCTCTGCCTGGACAGGCAAGCGGGCCGTCTTCCGAATGTCACCCTGGACCGCGGCCAACGCATCCGCCACAGCCGCGCGAATGACGTCCTGCCCAAGCGTGTCCGGCGTCCACAGGGCAAAAACCCTTTCCCATCCGTGGTGGTCGTCCAGTTCCACGGACTCGGGCAGCATGACCTCGGAACCGGGGGGCGCGGTCACGCCGGCTAGTGCGTCATCGCGGTAGTAGGGGAACAGCCGTCCAGCGTCGTCGACGCCGAACACCAACAACACGCCGGCTTGATCTTTGGTGTAGGCGAAGCGCAGGCGGTCGCCCGCCACGAAATCGTCGCCATCCTTGACCGGAAACACGCTGTCACCGCGTTTGCAGAACGCCTCGACCAACAGGGCGCCCTTGGCGCGCACAACGCCCGCGACGTGCCTCGCGGCACCAGAGATCTTGTCCGGCGTCGGGGTGGCCGGAAAGAACGCACCGCGTGTCACCACGAGCAGGACGGCGGCTGCGACTGCAACCGGAGTGAGCGTGAAGGGCACGATCAGTCGCCACCACCATGCCTTGCGGCGCCGTTCGGCCACCCTCGCCAGGATCACACGAGCCGCGACGAGGCTCTGCGCATGAGGATCGACTCCGAGAAGTTCCTGGCGGGCCGATTCCAACTCCGCCAACGCGGCAGCACACCGTGAGCAAGTACGCAGGTGGTCGCTCGCATCCGGCGACCTCTCAGCTTCGGGCTTGGCCTCCCAGCGCAGTAGTTCCAAGTGCGGAACGCAGTCCCTCATGCGCTTCCCTCCCTCCTCGTCGTTCCCCCACCGTCTTGGTCTACGCCCAGCAAATCCCGAGCGATTCGCGCGAGCCTGCGCAATCGGTTGAAGACCGTTCGTCTTGTGATGCCCAAGACTTCGGCGATCTCAACCTGCGACATGCCATCGACATAGTGCATGATCGCCACGGTCGCGCTGGACTCGCCACAGCGGTCTAGCACGGCCGCAACGAATTCGCGATCCACGTGCCGCCCCTCCATCGATCCCGACGACGAGGGTCGCTCCCTCAACGTGACTGCAGCGCGAGTGTGAACCTTGAGCTCACGGATCTGATTCAAGCAAACATTGGTCGACACGCGGTACAGGTAGCGAAGGGCATCTTCGTCGTTGGGAAACCCCGGCCCACGCGCAAGCACGCGAACAAACGCCTCCTGGGTCGCGTCCCGCGCCGCCGCCTGTGACTGCAACATCCGCCGACAGTGGGCGTAGATTGCCGGCGAGTACTTCCGGTACAACGCAGCAAGGGCAGTCTCGGATATTCTTTCCACGACTCGTGGGCTCGCCTCTCGGCCCGCGTCCATCAAAGCATAGTCGGCCAAGCCTCCGGAAAAAAGCAGTTCCGCTCCTTCTCCCGCGCTCACCAACGCCCACGCCGCGCCCCTGACGCGCAGGGTCGCCAACCCCAGATCGCCGAGCAGTCCATGCCCGCAGGCTGATCTGGCCTTTGCGGAAACAGTGCCCTTGAACCTGGTGGGCCGCACGCCGAGCATTTCTTCTCAATGAGAACCCCGCGAATTCCGCGGAGCAAATCATCCTCCTCCGCCGTTGCAACACGCAAGCCCGGTCTGGTGGGAACCGGGCGGGCCAAGCCGCACGCGGCTCGCCGCCGAATGCTCGGGGCCATGCGGGCGCCTTGCCCGTGCGAGGTGAGTTGGTGTACAACGACCTCCTCCTTTGTTGCTTCCCACTTGTCCATGCTTGATGGTTGGGGAGCGCGGACAACTAGCGAGGCTCCCCCCATGAGAATGACCAGACCATCGAGAATCCGACCCCTGCGCCTGCTTTCTGCGGCCTTCCTTGTCACGGCCCTGCTGGCTTCCGGCGGGACCGCGTCAGCAGCCCGAAAGAAGGCCAAAGCCCCAGCCGCTGACCAAGCCGAGACACCTCCAGCGCCGGCAGCAACGGCTCCGGCCCAGGAAGCTCCGGCCCAGGAAACTCCAGCTCCTGCAGAGGCGGCGGCTCCCGCGGCGGCCGCGCCAGCTCCAGCCCCGGAGCCCGAGGCCCCAACCCCGCCACCGCCGACCCCTGCCGTGGTCCCCGCCGCCCCGGGGGTATCCCCTGCGCCAGCCGCGCCCCCGGAAGCCGGCGCCGCCAGTCCCCAGCGCAAGCGCAGTGGAAAAGTTACTGAGCTCGGACTGTCTCCCCAGACCACCTCTTACGCGGCTGACAATGCAGGCCCGCCTGCAGCGGCCGAGGCGCCTGCCGAGGACTGGGGCTTCAGGTTCCACGGCTTCTTCCGCGGTCCCATGCGTCTGAGCATGGGAACTGAGCCCGGCCGTGGACTTCAAGTCCACGCCCCGCCGGTGACGCCCGATCTGAACTACACCACATGGAGCTACACCAACAACAATCCCGGCCCCTGGGGCGAGATGATGTTCCAGTACGGGAACAACCGCGCCATCATGACCATGGCCATCGCGAGCTACAACATCACCTCGGGTGGCTGGCGCGAGCTACAGGATCAGCTGGGCATCGACCGCGCCTTCCTCACCCTCAATTTCCCGGACGCTCTCGGCGACCTGGGCAAGACGACGTGGAACGTGGGCGTGTTCTCGGACCGCTACGGAGCCATGGGCAAGTACGACGGCGGTGCCTATGACACCTATATGATCGGCCGCACCCGTGTCGCAGGCGCCACGGAAACAACCGAACTGGACATCGCCGACGACTTCAAGCTCGTGTGCGAAGAAGGCATCGGCGCCAAGATGGACGTTCCTCAGTGGAAGAAGTCCCCCTACGCCTCGTGGGAGCCGTACCCGGGCTATGCGCAGATGGGAACCAGTCTGTTGGCCCACGCGCATGTTGGCGGCGTGTACGCCAACATCCTCACCCTGACAGGTCACGTGATGTACACCTGGACCATGGACGCCATGCGGACCGACATGAACAATCCGACAGCTCCCGCAGACCGCGCCTTCCCCGGCAACTACATCACCCCGGCTCTAACCAAAGCTGCCAAGGATGGCAAGATGCTCATCGTCGGTGCCGACCTGAGGCTCGACGGCGGGTGGATGGGGATCGGCTACCTCGGCTATTCCCACGTCAAGACGTCCAACGTGGGCGTCCTGCAGGACACAATCGAGACCATGCACTCTCAGGGTGGCTGGCAGTACGCGGCCAACTACACGGGCAAGATCGCGGGCAACGGCACCCTCGACAGCATCGGTCTTCAGTATACCTTCAGCCTGGCTGCGTTCATGCTGCGGCCACAGGCCTGGTGGGGCCAGGGCGCCGACCTGACCGTCCAGGTCTTCGGGATGTTCAACCACATCTCCGGCATCGACGTCAGTGACAAGACCACGATGGCGGAAATGGGAACGACCAAGTTCAAGGCGGGCACGCAAGTGCTCTACACCCCGATCCCCGTCATGTCGGTTGGTGCGCGTTTCGACGAGGTTCAGCCGAACATGAACGACAGCACCCACAGCTTCTGGGTCGTGTCTCCCAAGCTGATCTTCCGCACCGAGTTCGTCACGCACGAACAGGTCACGGTCCAGTACCAGTACTATGGCTACGGAAGCTGGTACAACAAGAACACGGACTCCACCTTGGGGCCGTGGCCAGGCATGCCCTACCCGTATGGCCAGCTCGGCGCCCTTTGGAATCCTATTCAGCCCGACAAGCACACGTTCACCATCGCCGCCAGCATGTGGTGGTAGCCCGACGATGCGGGCAGTCCTTCCCACGCTCCTCCTGCCTCTGGCGGTGGGTTGCGTGCCCATTGGTGCGAGAACCGCACCGCCTGGGCGTGGGTCGGACAGCAGCGACTCCCTGAGTTCCGCAGGTCAGTCTGGTGGGGGTGACGACCTGGCTCTGTCGCCCCACAACTTGATCGCCAACGCCACCTTTGCCGACGGGTCCAGCCTGCCCTGGACGTCGTCATTCTCGGCGCCCGCGACAGGCTCGGCCTCGGTGGCTAATGGTGCCCTTTGCTTGGAGGTCACCAATCGTGGCATCAACAACTGGGATGCTCAGCTGCGCCACCGCGAGATGACCATTCAGAGGGGCCACGTCTACCACCTCAGTTTCGTAGCCTACGCGAGCCAGCCGACGACGATTCGTGCCAAGGTGGGCATGCAAGGCCCGCCCTACGAGGAATACTGGTTCGATGAGATGCGACTCGGCCGAACCCCGCGACCATTCAAGGCCAAGTTCCATAAGTCCGGTCCCGACGATCCAACCGCCGAGTTCGCCTTTCACGTGGGCGGTCCTCTGTCGCACGACGCGCACGGGCCGTTCACCGTGTGTATCGACGATGTGCGCCTGGAAGATTCCAAATTCGTTCGCCCGGCCAAGATCAAAGAAGCGCCGCCGGCAGCCATCGTGGTGAACCAGGTCGGCTATTTCCCCGGGTTGGTGAAACTGGCGACGGTGCGCACCGGCGGAAACGCTCCCCAGCCCTGGAGCCTGGTCGATAGCGCCGGCCACGAGGTCCAGTCAGGTCAAACCCAGGTGGCCGGCAACGACGCTCTGGCTGGCGACACCGTCCAAATTGCCGACTTCAGCTCGTTCGATCGGGAAGGCCGCGGCTTCGCCCTGGTGGTGGGATCCGATCGCAGCTATCCCTTCGATATCAGCCCGACCCTGTATCACAAGCTCAAATACGACGCCCTGACCTTCTACTATCAAAACCGCAGCGGCATCGAGATCGCCATGCCCTACGCGGGTGGCCCGCAATGGGTGCGGCCGGCCGGCCACCTTTCTGACAAGAGCGTGCCTTGCTTGCCCGGCTCGGGCTGCAGCTATCGTCTCGATGTTTCGGGCGGCTGGTACGACGCCGGCGATCACGGCAAATACGTGGTCAATGGCGGGATCTCGGTGTGGACCCTGCTCAATCTTTACGAGCGAACCCAACACCTCGGTTCTTCGTTGGCCGACTTTGCCGACGGTCGCATGAATATTCCCGAGAAGGACAACGGCGTGCCCGACCTGCTGGACGAGGCCCGCTGGGAGATGGAGTTCCTGCTCAAGATGCAGGTTCCCGAGGGTGACCGCGCCGGGATGGTTCATCACAAGATTCACGACAAGGAATGGACCGCGCTCGGCCTGGCTCCGCATGAGGACAAGATTCCGCGCTTCTTGTACCCGCCCAGCACAGCAGCCACGCTCAATCTCGCGGCGGTGGCGGCCCAGGCGGCGCGCATCTGGCAGCGCATCGATGCCCCGTTCTCCAAGCGTTGCCTGGCAGCGGCCGAGCGAGCCTGGCAAGCGGCGCAACGCCATCCCGCGGCTTTTGCACCTCCGGGCGGTGTGGGAGGGGGGCCGTATGAAGACGACAAGGTCGACGACGAATTCTATTGGGCGGCTGCCGAGCTCTTCATCACGACCAAGCAGCCCGAATACAAGCAGTTCCTCGCGGCCTCGCCCTACTACCTCAAGTTGGCGCCGCGTCTGCCCTCCAAAGATGGTGGCGATGTGGCCTCGCCCATGACCTGGCAGGAAACCGCGGCGCTGGGGACCATCTCGCTTGCTGTCGTGCCCAACGGGTTGGGCGAAAACGAGGTTGCGACAGCGCGAAAGGCTGTGACCAGGGCCGCCGACGCCTATTTGCACATCCTGCACAAGCGCGGGTACCGGGTGCCCATCGACTACGGCCAGGCCGGCAAGACGCCCTGGGGCTCGAACTCATTCCTGCTCAACAACCTGGTGGTTCTGGCCCTGGCCAATGACTTCAACCACGAGCAGCGATACCTGAACGCCGTGGCCGCCGGGATGGACTACATTCTGGGTCGCAACCCCATGGATCAAAGCTACGTGACCGGCTGGGGCGCCCGGCCCTTGCGCAACCCCCACCATCGCTTCTGGTCCCACCAGGCCAACAACAAGTACCCGTCGGCACCGCCCGGCATGGTCTCGGGCGGCCCCAACTCCGGTCTCGAGGATCCCTACGTGAAGGCAGCGGCTCTGGGCGGATGTGCGCCGGAAAAGTGCTTTGCCGACAACATCGAATCCTACGCCACCAACGAGATCTGTATTAACTGGAATGCGCCTTTGGCTTGGGTGCTGGCCTACCTGGACGAGAAGGGCGCTACCCCGCTCAAGCACGACCAGGCCCCCGCGGCGGCAGCGCCCGCGACGAGCGAGGCGCCCAGCGCTCCCAAAGCGGACGCGGCACCCACGGCAGAAGCGGCACCCAAAACGGAGGCCGCGACCAAGGCCACGACGAAAGACTCAGGGAAGAAGAAGCAAGCGCACATCAAGGAATAGGCACGGCGGCTCCAGGGTGCAGCGAGCCGCCCTGACGCCGAGCAAGTCATCGCTCTCACCACTGCGCCACCGAGGGCTGCGGTCATTGACCAGGAAAAGCGCCGAACGCAACGCAGTCAGGCACGGAGAAGCCAATCGTTCCCTGCGCCCCGGCCGGCGCCAAGGTTCGCGTCGAGTGCGTCGTCGGCTAGTGCCTCCGGTCAGAATNNCCACCGAAACATGACCGCTCTTCTGGAGGCACTAGGCCGAAGTAATTTCGCACTTTGAAAAGCTCCCGAGTTATAAGCTCGGAAGCAGTCAATAACCCTGCACGGGGAGCCCATGAGCGCGCAGAAATCCGTACGCCCTTGGTTCAATCGACACCTCTTCTTGGGAGTCGCCGCCTTGCTACTCCTTGCCCTGCCGGCCGGGACGGTAGTGGCCGCCGGCGATAACAAGGAAGCGGTGGCAAAGGTGATCCGCCTCAACAAAGAGGCTAGACAGTTCTTCGACGCGACGGAGTTTTCGCTCGCCGAAAAGAGCCTGAAGAAGGCTCTGGAAATCGGCGAGGCCGCCTCCCTCGGAAATCACGCCGTGATGGCGGGGACGCACGGCAATCTCGCCGTGCTTTACGCCTCCGGCTTGAAGAACGAAGATCAGGCGATCTTCCATTTCAAGAAAGCGTTGGACTTGCAGCCTCAGTACGTGCCCAGCACGGGCACGGACTCTCCCGAGGTGAAAGAGCTGTTCGAGCGGGCAAAGTCCGAGATGGAGGTCGCGACGCCAGCGCCCAGCCCCGAGGCCAGCGAGCCGCCCGCGCCGCCGCAGGGCCCGCTTCGTTGTCCCGCGGCGAGTACGGCGACGGCGGGCTCGTCGCTCAAGCTGCGCTGTGTGGCCGAAGGCTCGCTCTCGGCCACCGAGGTGACGGTCTTTTTCCGCGCCGGCGAGAGTTCCCCATTCAAGTCGCGCAAGATGCCGGCCGACGCCGCGCTCGATGGAACCCCAGGCTGGAGCACGCAGCTTCCGCCTGAGGCAACCAAGGGTGAGCAGCTTTCCCTCTACTTCCAGGCGCGCAACAAGCGGGGAAAGGTTGTCGCCTCAGTCGGGAGCGTGGTCGAGCCTGTGGTGGTTGACATCCGCAGAGCCGATCAAGGGGCGGGAGCAGCGTCTCGTGCCGTGCGGGACGAAGCTGAAGGCGAAGGCGAGACCGAGGGCGGCCCACTCAAGGACAGCGGCTACTGGTGGCTCGGTCTGGGCGTGGGCATTGGGTACGGCTACGCCGGGAGCTCGGGACCCGAGGTGTACAAGAAGGAAGTACTCAAATACACGCCAGGCGTGGCCTGGGCCAAGGCCGCTCAGATCACGCCCGAGGTCGGCTATTTTCTGACCCCGAGCCTGTCCTTGTCCCTGCAAGGACGAATCCAGTACATTCCGAAGGCTGGCAATCCCACAGCTCCGGCCGCAGTCGCGTTCCTGGGACGATTGCTCTATTTCACCAGCGGCAAGACCGTACGCTTTTACGGCAGCGGCATCCTGGGTGGCGGCCAGGGCTTCCGTCTGTATGTCGAGGGTCTCAAGCGGACCAACGGCAGGTCTCCAGTCAATGACACCGTCCTCGGCGGTCCGGTGGTGGTCGGGATCGGTGGGGGCATGGCCATTGGCCTGAGCGACAGCTGGAGTTGGATACTCGAAATCAACGGCCTGGCTGGCGTCCCGGACTTCTCGATGGTCGCTGACATCAACACGGGGGTGCGCCTCAGACTATAGGTCCGGCATGAATATATCCCGGCCGTCATCCAGCGATAGCCAGCTGTTCCACCACAAAGGGCCGTACCCGCGCTACTTCTCCGGCAAGGCGGGCGGACAATCATTGAAGTGCAAGACCCGCCCCTTGCCGGCCCGCTTGCCACACAAGAGCGCGTGATCCGCGCGCCGCAAGAGCTCGTCCTGGTCGATCTGGGAGCCGTCGTCGTCGGTGGTGGCCACACCGAAGGTCGCGCTCACGATGCCGTGCTCGTCGATGGGCTGACCCGACAAGGCCTGCAGGATGCGCTCCGACACCATGCACGCCTGGGCGGCCGTGGTTTCGGGAAGCAAGACGACGAACTCGTCTCCGCCAAAGCGGGCCGCTATGTCTATCTCGCGCAACCCGGAACGCAACCGCTGCGCCACGGTCACCAGCACGCGATCGCCGGCCTCGTGGCCGAAGCGATCGTTGACCTGCTTGAACCCGTCGAGATCGACCAGGGCCAGGCTCAGGCTGCGCGGGTGCCGGCGCATACGCACGAATTCGTCGC
Organism: Myxococcales bacterium; assembly: GCA_003158735.1. Classification (GTDB taxonomy): domain Bacteria; phylum Myxococcota_A; class Polyangia; order Fen-1088; family Fen-1088; genus Fen-1137. The sequence goes on from PMLB01000113.1 coordinate 51,832, forward strand.
GAATACGCTCGGACAGGTGGCGCCGGTTGTACAGGCCGGTGAGCGGATCGGTGATGGCCAGCGTCTCGACCTCGCGCCGCGCCTGATCGACCGCTCGGGTGAGCAAAGCGCCGGTCACCGCCGAGCTGAGCACCAGACGCAGTTCTTCATAGAGCATGGTGTCGGGCGCGCCGAACTCGAGCGACGCCATGCCCAGCCGCTCGCCGCGGAAGCCAAGTGGCACGAGAACCACCGAGCGGCCATCGAGAAAACCGGCGGGCGCCAGCTGGCACGTAGCAAAGCGAGGGGGGCCTGCGCAACGACCCCCCTGGCCAAACACCAGCGTGGCCTCACTCTCCTCGGTGATCCGGTTGGGCTCGGTGAACAGTGCGATCGCACCAGCTCGAATTCCCAAGTGGGGCAGATGCTCCGCCGCTGCCTCGCCAAGCGCGTCCAGGCTGGGCGCCGCCAGCATCGCAGCGGTCGCCTCGGCCACCGTCCCCATGAGGGCCAGCAACTCGCCACGCTGCTGAGCCTGCGCGATGGCCGCTATGTCACTGGCCACCAGCAACCCCTCCTGGATGAGGTCGTAAATGCGGCCCCGGGTGGCGGGATCGTGAACGTAGGCTAGGGCATCGCGGCGCAGGACCACGAGCACGTCATGCGCGGTGCCCACCGAGCTGTCGCGACGGAGCAGGGCATAGCAGATATCCTCCACGCAGTTGACGAAGGCGGGCGCTTCCGGTTCGGCGACCTGCTCCAAGAAGGCAACGAACAACCGTTGCTCCCAGTCTTCGGGTACGAAGTCGAATCCACTGTGTGCGACCTGACGGAGGTCGGCAACCACGCTCTTCTGGCGGACCCGCAAGGCCTCGGCGAAATCCTGTGCCTCGCCCGGCAAGGGCCAGGACAGCACACGCTCGCGGCTTCGCGTGTTGCACCCGCAAGAACGGCGGCGTACGAATTCCGTCTCAAAGGTGATGGCCCGCTCGCTGAGCGGGGTTCCTTGCAGGGCCCCGGCCAAACTGCGAACCGCATGGCGGACCTGTTCAGTCACCGGCTGGCGCACGGTGGTGAGCGGCACGCGCGCGTAGCGGGCGAAGTCCAGATCGTCGAATCCCACCAGCGAGAGATCGCGCGGCACCCGGATTCCGCGGCGGTCGAGCTCGTCGAGCGCCCCCAAAGCCATGACGTCGTTGGCGCACACGATGGCATCCACCTCGCCCGCCCCGAGCCCGCGGCGATCGAAAAGCTCGGCCACCGCCAGGCCACCGCTGGGGCGAGTGAAATTGCCAAATCCCATCCGGCGCGAATCGACGTGCATGCCCTGCTCGGCCAGCGCGCGCGCAAACCCACGATAGCGCGCCTGCGCTTCAGGATTCCCGGGCGGGCCAGCAATCATGGCGATCTTGCGCCGCTCGTGGGCCACAATGAGGTGCTTGACCGCGGTGTACATCCCGACCTCGTTGTCCATCAGCAACGAGGACAGGCCCGGGATCTCGACCCCCAGGCAGACGCGCGGCAGGGGAGCGTAGCGCTGCACGAACGCCGCGATCTGGGTCGCGCTCACGTGGTGGCCGATGGTGTGCGCACAAATGAGCAAGGCGTCCACGTTGTGCGGCCCCAGGAGGTCGAACACGAAGCCCTTGGGATGCTGCAACTCGATGCCCAACATGCCGCCGGAGACGGCGACGAAGTCGAGGCTCTGCTCGCGCGCCTCGCGCTCCGCGGCCACCAGCACCTGTTGCTGAAAGTCGTCGTCAAAGGCGTCCGCCAGAAGCCCAAGACGAGGCCCCCGACGAGGAAGACCGACTTGCTGTAGGTCAGCCATTGACGTCACTTGTGACGGTAGCGGAATTGCCTATGAGCCTTATGGGTCTATTGTGCTCGTGTCCGGCGGCGCGCCGCAAGGGCTACGCATTCTTCCGGACATCTCGACTTGGACCGCGACCACATCTCCCACCATCAACTACCTTCCATGACATCGAGGAAAGGAAGCTGCGATCCACTCTTCCAGATAAGGGACTTGGGAAATAGTGGCAAGCAAAGGCATTCTGCGCGAATGTCCTGTTGGATCTCGCTCGCCAATCTCCACCTCCGACGCTGCATACTCCGTGTTGAAAACAGCTAGCTAGTCGTCTTCCATGGCCCGTTCAGAAACCAAACGCGCGCATCCTCTGCTCTGGGTCCCCAGTCTTTATTTTGCCATGGGCACGCCCATGATCGCGGTGTCGGTGGTGGCGGCCATCATGTACAAGAACCTGGGGCTGTCCAACCCCGAGATCGCGGCCTACACCGGCGCCATGTATCTGCCTTGGGTGCTCAAGCCGCTGTGGGCGCCGCTGGTGGAGCTGTTTCGCAGCAAACGCTTCTTCGTGATCGCAATGGAACTCACGATGGTGGTCACGTTCTCGTGCGCGGCTTTTGCCCTCAGACTGCCGGCCTATCTACCGCTCACCATTGCCTTCTTCTGGATGTCGGGCTTTGCCTCGGCGACGCAAGACATCGCCGGCGACGGCGTGTACCTGACCTCGACCACGCCCAAAGAGCAGGGGCTCTACGTCGGACTGCAAGGGGCATTCTGGAATTTGGGCAGGGTCTTGGTCTCAGGCGCGCTGGTCAGTTTGACCAAGGTGCTGTTTGACTGGGCCGCGGCGGGCAAGCCGGCGCCCATCTCTGGGCCCAACCCGGCCTGGTTCACGGCCTGGATGATCGTGATGATGCTGGTCGCGGCCATTTTGGCTGCGGCCGCTGTCTGGCACTTCTATCTTCTTCCGCCAGGGGCCAAGGCTGCGGACACGCCCTCCAGCGTGCGTGCGGCACTGGCCACCACTACGGACGCCTGGGTCAGTTTCTTCAAGAAGCCGCGGGTGTGGATGATGATCACTGCGGTCTTCTTCTACCGATTTGCCGAGGGATTCATCGAGAAGATCGGCCCCCTGTTCCTGATGGACAAGCGGACCGTCGGGGGCCTGGGGATAGACAACATGGCTCTGGGCAACATCAATGGAACCTTCGGGACAGTGGCCTTTGTAGGGGGAACCTTATTGGGCGGGCTGCTGGCCGCGCGCTACGGCTTGCGGCGCGTGTTCGTGCTATTGGCCTTTGCGCTGAATGTGCCGCATGTGACGTTCTTCTACTTGAGCCAGACCCTGCCTCACGATCTGGTTTTGATTACCTGTGTGGTGTTGATTGAAAAACTGGGTTACGGCCTGGGCACAGTTGGAATGATGTTGTACATGATGCAAGAGCTATCGCCAGGGCGCTATCGCACGGCCCACTATGCCTTTGCCACCGGGATCATGGCGCTCAACATGATGCTTACCGGGATGGTGAGCGGACGCATCCAGGCCTGGCTCGGCTACCAGGCCTTCTTCGGCTTCGTGCTGCTCGCCTCGCTGCCACCCATCATCATTTCCTTCTTTGCCCCGTTCGGGGCTGTGAGTGAGGCGGAGGGGTAGCCCAGCTGCGCGCGAGGACCTTCGAGGGGCGTGCAGCTGGTCCAGCGGGAATCAAACGGTCTTCAGCGCAGCGCGCTGCAAGAGTTCCCGATCGGCGGTAACCAGGACAAAATCGTAGACGAGGGCCGTGGCGGCGATAAAGCGACCGCCGGGATCTTTGTGGGTTAGCTTGATGCGGCGGCTTTCCATAGCAACGTGCTTGTTGAGCGGCGTCTCCTGCAAACCCTCCAGCGCCAGTTCCACCCAGCGATAGGGATCACCCTTGATCTTGATCCGTTTCTTCTCGGCAAGTCCGGTGCAGGTGCATGGGGTGGCTATGTCAGGAGGCTGGACTCCATGAATATGGTGCCGGCCACAGCCGTCTGTTCATGGAACCCGAATGGGTCTATAGTCGCCGCCGGCCGGCTCTTAAACTTGCTGAAAGGATCACTGACATGACCAAACGAACTGCGCGTGCATTGGCTCTCGTGCTCTCCGCAACGCCACTCCTCCTCGTAGGCTGTGGCGGCGGCGGGAACAACAACGGAACTGGAGGATCGGGTGGCGGTACGGGAGGGGCGATCGGACACGACGGAGGCGGCGGCACAGGTGGCGCGAGTTTGGATGTCGGCGCTCCAGATACAACTCCTCCCGCGGTCGACACCGCCTCGGTGAGTTTGGATGTGGCCGCGCCCCTCGATACCACCCCGGTGGTGGATGCAGCGGTCCCCGATGCGCCCATTGTGCCCGATGCGCCGATCGGGCTTGACACGGCCACGATCGATACCTCCGGCGACACCGCCGAACTCGATACGACGGCGCCTATCGATACCGCCCCAGTGGTCTGCACGATGACGACGCCTTTCACGGGCGGAGACGTCACAGCCAACCTCACCCTCACCAAGGCGTGCAGCCCCTACACAATTACGGACGGTATCTCCGTCGGTGGCAACGCGACTTTGACCATCGAGGCAGGTGCAACGCTACGCTTCGATCCGGATGTCGGTATCTGGATCGGCTACAACACCGCGGCCAAACTGGTCGCCGTTGGCACTGCCACAAGCCCCATCACTTTCACTTCGTCCAACACGACGCCGAGCGCGGGCGACTGGGCCGGCATCGTTCTCTGGAGCGGCACCATGGGCGGCACGCAGATCGCCTATGCCAACCTCGACTACTGCGGTTCCACCTACTCATGCATCCAAGGCTCAGGTGTAAAGCCAGCCCGCGTGACTATCGATCACGTAGCCATCAGCCACGTAGGCCCGGGCTATAACGGCATCGACGAAGGCAACACTGACTCGAACTTCACCATCAGTAACTGCACCTTCAGCAATATCCCGACCACGCCAACGCAGCAGTATGCAATCTCGGTCCAGGCACCTTCCTTCGCCGGCATCGACTCGACCAATACCTTCAACGGCGGCGCGATGATCGAGCTGGCTGGTGGCGACGTCAGCGTCTCCACCAACTGGAAGAATCCAGGCACGACGGTTGCGGTCACATCGGCTCTCGGTCTCGGGGGAACCACCACGCCCATCCTTAGCATCGCGGCGGGGAGCGTCTTCAAGTTTGCCTCGGACACATACATGTGGGTCGGCTACTCCGACGCTGGCAATCTGCATGTCAACGGTACCCTGGCTGCCCCGGTCGTGTTCACCTCGCTCAATTCCTCGCCCGCGCCCGGGGATTGGGCAGGTATCACCTTGTGGGGCGCGGGCCGCGCCACCATCCAATACGCCAATATTTCTTACGGCGGGGGATCGTCGGCCGGCGACATAACCGTGGTATCGAACACCTCTGTGCTCGACCTCGAAAACTCCACGCTGTCGAACAGCGCCAGCTACGGCATCAGCATCCCGTGCGGCTCCACCGCCACGCTGACCAATACCGGGAACACCTTCACCGGCAACGTCAGCGGCAACGTAGGCCCCGGCCCGGATCTAACCGCAGTGGCCTGCCAGTAGGGATCTGTAGCACCTAAGCCAAAGGGCGGTCCCGCGAGGGATCGCCCTTTTTGTATTCGGGTGGTGCCTGGGCTGTGGTGCCGGGGCATAGGTGCTAACCACAGTTTCCCGCAAGTTTGCCCCGGATTTCACCACAGAGAGCACAGAGATCACAGAGACGGACCGGAAGGAAAGAAGGGTTCGGACCAGGATCCGGAACCCTTTCCTTCCGGCCTCTGTGGCCTCTGTGCCCTCTGTGGTGAGACTCCGGATCGCGCCGGCCGCCGTCAAGTCCAGTGGTGTGCCTGAGTCTTCCTGGGGGTTTTCCTGGAGTCTCCCTTGAACGTCGGTGGACGTGCCCCGCGATCACCTTTGATGGGAGTGGTCGCTGGCGTAAACGACAGCCAGGACGGCCGTGCCGAGGGGGAAACGTCGTCGTTGGGTCGGGCAGGATGGAGATGCCAGGCCCCGCCGCACGATTTTGATTACCTGTGTGGTGTTGAAGCTCGGTTGTCGCGAGCGTGAGCACGTGCGATGGCGCCGGGTCGTGCCAGCCCGGAATGCTTGTCGACTGCGCCCCCTACCTTTGTGATCCGACATCAGGGAGGTGCTTGAACTCTTGTACCAGCGACGCTCAGTGCGAGGGTGGGCTTCCTTGCACGAAGGGATCGTGCTTCACGCGGTCTCTTCGGCCGTGTCAGTCGCAGGCCTGGGGTGTCTACCGGTCCTGTCCGAATCCTGATCTCCTAACTTCTTTCGGACCAGCGTTTCCTCGTCGCACGTCTGCCCTATGCTCCTGCCTTGGTCTCCTCGCCCATACTGTGAACGAAGGGAGCGAACCACGCGGCCAGCAGGCCCGGAATCGCGCAGAAGAGCACCACGGTGAAGAAGGACGGGTAGCCGAGCGCATCCGCGAGCTAGCCGCTGAAGAAGCCAGCGGAGAAATTGCAGAGCCCCA
>PMLB01000190.1 GCA_003158735.1 Myxococcales bacterium
CCGGGGTCGTCTGTATCTGTTCAACACTCCTCGTGCGCCAGTCTTCGCGGTTCACCCCGCCATAGACGACGAATCCGAGCCGGAGTTTTGCGGGGTCCAGCCCCGGGCGGCGAAGCAGCTCTCGGGCGTCGAAGATGTCGCGGCTCGCGCTGCGTGCAACCAGGGCTGCGAGCTTTCCCGCGGCGAGTTCATGCTCATCAAGAACCAGAACCTGGGTGGCCCTCGCTGACCCGATGGGATGGGAATCGCGCGGCACCACGGGCCACAGCGGGGTTCGCAGCATGAAGTTGACGTCGACCTCGATATTGCCCTGCCGTCCCAGCGCGGTCGCGTATGACAGCCGCCACTTGCCGCCGGCATGCTCGGTCGGGACACGCTTGACAGTGAGGCCCATGCGTCCTGCAACCTGTTGCAGTGCCTGCTCGATGCGAGGCCGCTCGGCGAGCATGGTCGCGCGATCGGATGACCCGAGGTAGTTCAGATGGATGTCTACCGAAAGGCGTGGAAAGTCGAGGATGAACAGGTTGATCGCGGTCCCTCCTTTGAGCGCCATCCGCGATCCCAGGAATGGGTGCGTGCGCACCCCCTCAAGCAGGCGCACAAGCACGTGGACCTTCTCGTAGGACTCGACCTGAAAGCCACCGTCCGCCGCCGCCCGTTGGAGCTGTTCTCGCGACAGCATCACGCGACCTCTGCCCAGGCTCGGTTGAGCACGCGTTCCGGCACCACGAGGTTCCATGGTTTCACCAGCCGCCCGCTTTCGCGCCTACGATCGAGATAGCGCGGCTGGCGAGGGGCCTGTTCGCGCAGGGCCTTCAGGTGGTGATCCTCGACGAACAGTGCTTCGCGGTGCTGCTCCAAGAAGAAACCCACGCGCGCGGCCGCTAGCTGGGAGCCCAACTCGCGCGTGCGGGCGACGACAGCGGCAAGATCGAAGTACTCGACCATCTCGAGCGATCGCCAGATCTCTTCCCACCCGCCGCCAAGATCCGGGGCGTCGAGCACATCCACGAGCGTGCGCTCGAAGGTTGTGACCCGCACGGTTCCCCCGGCGTGGGCCTCGGTGACGACGCCACCGCCGAGGTCAGGCCGCCCGTCGAACGCGCGCCTAGGGTGGACACCGAAGAACTCGCTTCCCTGGAAGCTCAGCGAGCGCAAGTGACTTCGGGTGAGCACCGCGAAGCGATGCCAGACCGAGTACGCCTTGCCCCAAAACTGCAAAGCCGCGTGGTAGGCGACCGCTGCATCGGGGGCGAGCTTCGTCGCGAGGAGAAACGGGTCGACCTGGAACTTGCCTGGCGCCGCCCCCGCCGGCACCGCTGCGTAGAGGCCCCGACGGACGTGCAGGATCTTTCCGGCGGCCACGTGCCGGATGAGCAGGCTGTCGGCCGTCCGGGGGCTTCGGTCGCGGCGATCCCCGCGCGCCGAGAGGTACTCCTCGTGCGTGAAAACCGGGTGGTTGGCGAGAAAGTCCGCAGAGCGCATGGTTGCCAGTATAGAGCGATATACGTACTAATACTACGCACAAGGTGAGATTATGGCAAGTGCGTTGCGATTGCCATTTTCCGATTCGAATCGAACTACGGATCAATAGCACGTATGCCGCTTGGCATTGGCAACTCCGTCATCTGTTGGATAATCCAACAGTTACTGTTAGATTAACATCTCCGGTAGCCCGCTCAATTCTGCCGACCTGGGACGCAATCTGGCGATGAACCAGATGACGGTGAAGCGCTACATCGTGCTCTTCGAGGCGCTCTTCCTCGTGGTCACGCTGTCCCCGTGGTCTGACAACCTGGGCAAGCGATTGGCCAAGACAGCCAAGATCTACTTCAACGACGCTGGACTGCTTGCGCACCTGCTGGGTGTCGACGCCGACGGGCTGGCGCACCAGTCAGTGAGCAAAGGTGCGCTGGTCGAGAACTTCGCCGTCATGGAACTGATGAAGCTCGCCGCGAACTCGCAGGCGCGGCCGTCGCTGTTCCACTTCCGCACCAGTTCCGGCCAAGAGGTGGACGTGGTGATGGAGACTCGCCGGCGCGATCTCGTGGGCGTGGAAATCAAGGCAGCGGCCACTGTGGCCGATGCAGATTTTCGTGGCCTGCACAGCTTTGCGGCCATTGCCGGCAAGCGACTGCGGGCGGGCATCGTGCTGTACGCAGGCCGGGAAACGCTCCCCTTCGGCGACCGGATGTGGGCCGTGCCGCTGGAAGCGCTGTGGGCCGAAAAGCGGTGAGTGACTCAGGCTACCGATGCGCGTGCTCTCTGCGAATGACGATTCGTTTGTCGCCAGCAACGGCCGTGATTTCCAGATCGAATCCCAGCGCCCCCCAATAGCGTCGAAGCGTCGAGACGCGCATGTCCTGGCCACGTTCAAAGCGAGACAACTGGCCCTGGTCGACCTCTATCCTTCCCGCCACATCGTTCTGGGTCATCCCGAGCGATTCGCGAATCGCCCGTAGCCCGAGCTCTCCGATGTTGGCAGCGAATAGTGGACAGCTGGCACCCCGAAATTTCGGAGTCTGTCTTCGAATTTTCGGGGTAACATTCTTCCGTGCTGTCGCCTGCTCCATGCCCTGCTCGGCATCACGGACAGACGCGCGCTTGACGTGCATCCTAGGCTGGGGGCGTCGTGGGAGGGCTTCGTGATTCGGGAGATCATGCGGCACTTTCGCGCCCGGCGGGACGAATGCTTCTTTTGGCGAACGCACGACGGCGCGGAGCTCGACCTTCTCATAGTGCGCGGGCAGCGTCGCCATGGCTTCGAGGTCAAACGGACGGACGCGCCCCGGGTCACGCCCAGCATGCGCAGCGCCCTTGCGGATCTGCACCTGGACCGCCTGACCGTCCTTCACGCGGGCGCCGACGAGTACCCCATGGGCGAGCGGATTCATGCCGTGCCGCTCACGAAACTCCTCGCTATGTCCGCGCGTCTGTAGTCACGACGAAGGGTCGGCGTCCACTTGCGACGGAATCGGCCGAGCAGGCGTAAACGCCTTCGCCGGCGCGGCTGAAACCGGGCAGGTCTGGCCAGGGGTGAACGATCCACCCCTGACATTCGTTTCGGGGTTCCGCTTGCGAGCCGCTTGCGGAGAGAGGGAACAAGAATACCCATTCGGTCGTCGCGAATGTAGTTGCAATGTGACCACATGGAGCCTACTTTGGAGTATGTCCATGCGGAAGACAGCACAGCTTCCCAAGGAGAAGACCGCCCCCTTGCGGGAGGCAAAAGCGAAGCTGAGTCGCCTGACAAAGCAGGCCAAGGCTGGCATACGCGTCGTCATCACCAGCCATGGAACGCCCATTGCCGATTTGGTACAGCACGGAACGGGCGCCATACCGATACGCCACCTCAAGCGCCCAGGGCCCTTGCCCATGCTGATTCGGTTGCGGGGCAAGGGGCCTTCTGCGTCGGAACTGGTTCTGAAGGATCGGGCGGGTTGAAGTGGCAGCTCCCCACGCCCGTTTTGCTCTCTACCTCGACACTTCCGCCTTGATGAAGCTGTTCGTCGAGGAGGACGGCAGTGCGCAGGTTCGAGCGCTGGCCAAAGGAGGCGGGGGTGCGGCCGTCCTGCTGGTGAGTCGGCTCGGCTACACGGAGGCCTCGGTCAGTTTGGCGCGCATGGTTCACCTCGGACGAATACTCGCCGCTGACCTGCCCCATCACTTGGGAATTCTTGAAAGGTACTGGGAGGAGTCTATCCAAGAGGTGGAACTCAGCGAGGATGTCTTGCGAGACGCCTGCCAACTTGCTCAGAGATTTCCGCTACGAACCTACGACGCCATCCATCTGGCCTCAGCCAGAGAAGCCAAGCGCATCCTGAGCTGGCTCGACGGCGAGGTTCGCTTTCTTGCGTTCGACGCTGGCCTGGTCCGGGCCGCGCGGGCCCTCGGGTTCGCCATTCCGCGCTAAGAGTGGGCCGAAAACCGACGCAGTCTATCTGGAGCTGGCATTGCGACGGGGACTGCCGCTGGCGTCGTTGGATGATTCGCTACGCCGGGCGATACAAAAGGCCGGCGGCCAGAGGCTCCCCTAGCCCCGCTACGTGCGAAATCCCAGGATCTTGGTTGCGATGGAATCCGCCGAGCAGGCGTGGACGCCTTCGCCGACGCCGCTGAACCCGGGCAAGTCCGGGGGCGGTCTGACCTTTGGCCGGCGGTCAGCCGTGTAGGTGTGACTCAGGCTACCGATGCGCGTGCTCTCTGCGAATGACGATTCGTTTGTCGCCAGCAACGGCCGTGATCTCCAGATCGAATCCCAGCGCCCCCAAATAGCGTCGAAGCGTCGAGACGCGCATGTCCTGGCCACGTTCAAAGCGAGACAACTGGCCCTGGTCGACCTCTATCCTTCCCGCAACATCGTTCTGGGTCATCCCGAGCGATTCGCGAATCGCCCGCAGCCCGAGCTCCTGGCGAAGTTCAGCGGCCCGGACACGCACTTGCGCTTTTTCCTTGGGGCCGAGCCGCCGATCTCGGATGTCCTTCCAGTTGTGCAGCCTCATGGTTCGGTGACCACCACATCGATCGGCACAGCTCCACTATGATATAAGACACATATGCTGTCTAACACATTCGTTCAAAGGTGTCTGGCCTCAGCCAGAGAAGCCAAGCGCATCCTGAGCTGGTTCGACGGCGAAGTGCGCTTTCTGGCGTTTGACGCGGGTCTGGCCCAGACCGCGCGGACGCTAGTTCACCATTCCGCGGTAGCCACGCTTGGCTGAGGTCATTTCACCACCGGGCCCCATCGTTGCCCAGAGCTTTGTTCGCACGTCCTGAGGGGGACTCGCGTCCCGACACAGGGACGCGGCAGAAACCGTATCGCCTCGCCCGTGCAGACGGCGAGGGCGCGGCAAAGCCGCGGGGGCAGGTGTGGGGTGTGGCGGACCCGAAGTGCCCCATAGGCGCTAAGCGAGGCCTGACGGAGAAATCCTTGACCCCTTCTCCCCGGTCCCCCGGGTAGAAGGTTGGGATGAGGGGTCCGGCCTAGTGCGGCCCCACCCCCTCTCCCCGCTTCGCGGTGCTACGCGGGGCGAGGGGGCGTACGATTTCCACCGTCACCTATTGGATAATCCAACAGTTACTGTTAGATTATCTGTCATGTTCGCGCGCATGCTTCAAGGCCAGGTGCTGCAAGCCATGAAAGACACGCCGGTGGTTTTCGTGGCGGGCTCGCGGCAGACCGGCAAAAGCACGCTGGTGCAGGCCGTGCAGGCCAGCCTGCCAGACAGTGACTATCGCACGATGGACGACCTCAATACCCTGGCATCGGCCCGGCGCGACCCCATGGGCTTTGTGGAAGCGTTGCCCAGCCGGGCCTTCCTCGACGAGGTCCAGCGTGCCCCGGAGGTGTTCCTGCCCATCAAAGCCGCGGTCGACCGGGACCGCCGGCCCGGCCGCTTCGTGTTGACCGGCTCGGCCAATGTGCTGGCACTGCCCCGCGTGTCGGACAGTCTGGCGGGGCGCATGGAGATCCTGACCCTGTGGCCACTGGCCCAGGCCGAAATCGAGGGGACGTCCCCGGGATTCATCGATGCCTGCTTCTCCGGCCAGGCGGGCTCGCTGCGTGGCCCGGGCAGGTCGCGGACGACTCTTGTCCAACGCGTGTTGGCCGGTGGCTACCCCGAGGCTCTGGCGCGCGCGACAGGCCAGGCACGTGCGCGCTGGTTCGATGGCTACTTGACCACCCTGGTGCAGCGGGATGTGAGGGATCTTGCCCAGATCGAGGGCGTGATACAGCTCCCGGCCCTGCTCGCCACATTGGCGGCACGTGCCGGTAGCCCGCTCAATTTTGCCGACCTGGGACGCAATCTGGCTATGAACCAGATGACGGTGAAGCGCTACATCGCGCTCTTCGAGGCTCTGTTCCTCGTGGTCACGCTGCCCCCGTGGTCCGACAACCTGGGCAAGCGCCTGGCCAAGACAGCCAAGATCTACTTCAACGACGCTGGACTGCTTGCGCACCTGCTGGGTGTCGACGGCGACGGGCTGGCGCACCAGTCAGTGAGCAAAGGCGCGCTCGTCGAAAACTTCGCCGTGATGGAACTGATGAAGCTCGCCGCGAACTCGCAGGCGCGCCCGTCGCTGTTCCACTTCCGCACCAGCTCCGGTCAAGAGGTGGACGTGGTGATGGAGACTCGCCGGCGCGATCTCGTGGGCGTGGAAATCAAGTCAGCAGCCACGGTGGCCGACGCAGATTTCCGTGGCCTGCACCACTTCGCGGCCATTGCCGGCAAGCGACTGCGGGCGGGCGTCGTGCTGTACGCAGGCCGGGAAACGCTACCCTTCGGCGACCGGATGTGGGCCGTGCCGCTAGAAGCGCTGTGGGCCGAGAACCGGTGATGCCAATCTCCAGCAGGCGTGGACACCTTCGCCGGTGCCGCCAAAACCGGGCAGGTCCGGCCCGGGCTGAACGATCCACCCCTGACACTGGTAGCCAGGCTGAACTGGACAATTTCCAGGTGCCCGGGGTTCGAGGGGGTGGCTCAACTATGCAGGCGCTTCTTCCTCGTCGACCGCGACGCCGAGGCGCTTCTTCACGTTGAGCGCTTTCCACCTGAGACCCGTATGCTCCCGAAGCATCACCTGCATGACGGGGTCGCCGGTGAGGAGATTCGACGCGATGTCCCCGGCGTCGTTTAGCCGATCGAGGAATTCCAGCTCGTGCTGCGCGAGCGGGAGCACCGCCGCCATGAGCGCGCGGGTTTCTCGCACCAGGGTCTTGGTCCAGGTCGCTACCTCGCTCTTCGCTGGGCGCACATCGAGCCGAAGCATCGGAATGAGTTGCGAGTGGACGTCACCCGGGGTCGTCTGTATCTGTTTGCGACCAAGTCGCTTCTACATGCTCTGTCGACGCAGGGGCACGTGCTCGGGCACCAGCAGTCCACGCACGGAGAGATCCTCGTCCAGCTTCGGCCAGTGGATTCCGACCCCGCGGCCCACGAGTCGCCAGTCACCCAGAGCATCCGGGCTGGCGTCGCGCAGCTTGGGGAACCACTCGAGCGGCACGCTGACGGTTCGGCCATCTTCGAGATGGACTACGAGATCGCCTTCGAGGACCTCTACGCGGAGGGCCCGGGGACTTTCAGGTGCCGAAATACTCACGCCACTTCTCCCGGAAATCGATGCGATGCTGAATCACGAATAATCTAGCACGTCCCAACTGCCCAGCATGGGCAACGCACTTGTGGATCTGCACGTCGACTGACTGACCTGGCTACGGTGGAGCGTGGTCGACGCGCTCGAGATAGGTCGCGACGGCCTTGCCGAAAGAACGCAGGACGGAAAGACTGGAACGCAACATCTCGTGCACCCGCCGATCGTCGACCTGGTCGTACGCATGGACCAAGCGGTTGCGCAGCGAAGCCGCGGGCTCCATCGCCGCTGCCACATCCGCGGCGATCACGCCCTCCTCGCCGAGGATGCGAAAGATCGATCGATAGTCTTCCGCCCGGCGCTTGGTGTCGGTCGCGATGAGATGCGCGCCAATGTCGGCGCAGCATTCGATGGCCGCTTGCAGGTAGTATCGGGCCGCGCCGCACGCCACGAAGTCGGCCAGAAACACGTCAGCCGGCTGCGTCCCCAGCTTCTCGAGAAAGCCGAGAAACGAATCAAGCTGCGTGAGCTTGCGGTCCGCGACGGCCCGGACGACCAAGTGTCCCCTCTTCCGCCAGACGGCGGCGCTGGATGCGGTACTGAATGGCCAACAACGGCTCGAAGTCCAGGTACCGCAGCGTGACCCAGGCTTCATAGTCGGCGCGCTGGACTTCGTCGGCCGAAAAGGCGCGGGTACCCCGCAGCGCCTCGAACTGAAAGGCAAGCGAGGCTTCGTTGAGTACGTGTACCTCGGGGGAAGGCACGCCTGCGTCTGCCAGGCGCACGGTCAGCTCGCCCAGCAGGGCCAGGCTGGCCTCGCACCCGCGCGGCAAGAGCACGGCCACGTCGGTGTCGCTGTCCGAGAACGCACGATCGCATTGGCGACTGCCGAACAGGTAGGCAGCCACCACCGGCGTCCCATCGAGAGCGCGGGCGATGCGATCGAGCATGGCTGTAGTCTATCCCTTGCGGCGAAAACAGCCAGTACCGCGCCGAAGTGGCCAGACCCTCAGGCACGGAAACTCCACCATGAAGGGCCGTCATCGGGACGTGCTACGCCTGCTGTGGTACGCTCGTGAACATAGGGACCATGAAACCAAGACATGACCCTCGAAAGGAGGGCTGAGATGGCAGGCAAAGCAGCGAACTACCGGCGAGAAGCCCAGGCGGCGCTTGCCGGTCTTCATGAACCGCAGCTCCGCGTGGCGAGGGATTTCCTTTCCTATCTGCGTTTGGTCGAGTCCAACGACCCCACCCTTGAGATCATGGCGAACCAGCAGATGATGGACGACATCCGCACCTCACGAGCCGACTGGCGCGCGGGACGGCGCTCCCGTTTCACGCCCTTGGAGAAGCTGAAGCGGCATGCTTGAAGTCCTCTTCCACGACAGGGCGCGAAAGTCGTTGGAACGGTTGGACAAGAAGACAAGGAATCGGATCGTTCACGCCCTGGAGAGGGCCAGCGCCAGCCCGCAACAAGACCCGAACATTGCTCCGCTTCGTGGCGAGCTGTCCGGGCTGCATCGCCTCCGGGTCGGCGACTATCGAGTCGTCATCGAACTGGACACAGCCCAGGGCCACTTGCTTGTTCACGCCATTGGTCCCAGAGGAGATGTGTACAAGTAGGTCCCGCGCGCAACCACGCCTACGCGTGGAGTCCCAGGATCGTGGTTCGACCACCCCCGAACGTGTTCTGTGACCCCTTCTCCCGGGTCCGCCCTCATCGTTACCCAGATCTCTGTTCGCACGTCCTGAGCGGGACGAGCGTTTTGACACAAGGACTCCTACTCTTCGGCCGCGGCAGCGGCCCTATAGCCACGCTGCCCGCAGGGCGGAGAGGCCGCCGACCGCAGGTAGGC
>PMLB01000163.1 GCA_003158735.1 Myxococcales bacterium
TCCGCAACGCCACCCCGCCCCTGTGAGTCATCATGATGGCAGGCGGAACCCAAGCCAGTCTCGCGAAAAGCGACATCTGTCCCGCACCCACCGGTTCGGAACTTCTCGCGAGTGCCGGTGCGAGACTTGACAGCGAGATTGACTTGGCTGCCCTCTATGAGAAGTACGCACCCGCGATCTACGGCCACTGTCGGCGGATGTTGCAGTCTCCGGCGGCGGCTCGAGACGCAACCCAGGAGGTGTTCGTGCGTGTGCTCGCTCGGGGGCCGCGTTTTTCCAACGACGACGATGGTCGCCGCTACCTGTACCGTGTGTCGACCAATGTTTGTCTGAATCAGATCGGCAAGCTCAAGATTCACACCCGCGCGGCCGTGTCCCTGCGGGTGCGGCCTCCGTGGGCGGGATCGATGGAAGGGTGGCACGCGGATCGCGAATTTGTGGCCGCCGTGCTGGAGCGCTGTGGCGAGGCGGGCGCCACTGTCGCGGTCATGCACTACGTCCATGGCATGTCGCAAGTCGAGATCGCCGAGAGCTTGGGGATCACAAGGCGAACTGTGTTCAGTCGATTGCACAAGTTGGCGCGAATCGGCCGGGAGTTGTTGGGGCTCGCACAGCCCGAGGGTGAACGACGAGGAGCGAGGAAGACTGAAAATGGATTGCACTCTCCATTTGTCGTTCGTTCGCCGAACACGATTTGAAACCCCGGAGAACAGCACGAACTTCAACCCACGCGGAGTTGACATCGTGCCGGGCTCGGATGGCACCCCCCTGCGACATCTGCGGCTCGGCGGCATTGCACAAGCAACCGATCTTCGACAGGATGGCATGCAAGCGGTGCTTCGTCCCATGGTGCGTTCCCCCTTCCCGTCGCAGCTTGCCTCCGATGAACCGGACGGCGGCGATGGGGTGCTCGTGCGTGCGGCGCGCGGCGGTGACCGACGGGCTTGCCAGGCCATCTGGGAGAAATACGCACCCCTGGTGCAGCGATTGGTGAGGCGGTTTTTCGGGCCGGGACCCGATCACCCTGATGTCTGCCAGGAGGCGTTCATGCGGGTGTTCAAGCGTCTGGATGAACTGCGCGAGCCTGCTGCACTGCCGGGCTTTATCATCGGCGTCACCCTGGGCGTGGCTCGCAACGAGTCCAGGCGCCGTCGCATTCGGGCGATTGTGGGCCTGAACTCGAGCGACGAGTGGCCCGGCACCGTCGCGCTCGGCGCGGCAGACGAGGCGCGCGAGGCGGTGCGCGCGCTGTACCGGCTGCTGGACAGCCTGGGCGCAGAGGATCGCTCGCTGTTCGTCGCCCGGTTCGTCGAGAAGATGGAAATGAACGACGTGGCAGCCGCTCACAGAATGAGCCTCTCCACCGTCAAGCGGCGCCTAGCTCGTCTCGCTCTGCGGGTCGACTCGCGCATGAAATCCGAGCCGGCCCTCGCGCAATATGCGGGTCTGCTCAGCCAGGGAGGGACCAGTTGACCAAACCACAAGATTCATTGAACGCGGGCGAGGTCCGCTGTCACGCCCTGGGTGACCTCGCCGCGCGCGCGGCAGGGGAGCAGCCTGCCGATCTCCGGCAATGGGCCGAGATCGAACGGGCCCTTGCGGGAAGGCCAAGCTTTCTGCGACGGCGCTGGTGGGTTTTGGCTGTTCCAGCCCTGGCGGGCCTGGTCCTCTGGATCGCAGCGGGCCGTACCCTGGGATGGCAAGCACAGGGCTGCTCGCCGGCCTCGGATGGCAGTCTGTCGGTTCCTGCAGATCGCGTGTGCGTAGTCGCGTTTGACGACGGCACGCGCATCACGCTGGGGCAGGGCAGTTCCGGCCGGGTGCGCGGGTTGGGTTTCTGGCGCGGGGCTCAGCTGGCGCTGGCGAGTGGCCACGCGGGTCTGTCCGTGGTTCACCGTCCTGGGTGTCGCTGGGAAGTGCTGACCGGGCCTTTGCACACGCGGGTGACCGGCACTCGCTTCGAGGTGGATTGGGCGCCCGGGCCAGGCCATTTCAGCTTGGGGGTGAAAGATGGGGAAGTGATGGTAAGCGGCGATCCGCTGCACGACCCCACCCCGGTGCGCGCTGGACATAGGCTCGACGTGGACACGACCACGGCCAGTGTGGTGATGGGCGACTTGGTCGTCCCCCCAGGGGCGCAGGCCACGCTCGTGCAGGCCGTTGCGACCGAGAGCTCGGAGAAGACCGCGGCAGAATCGGCCGCTGCCCCAGGTTCGTCGGCTCGCGCTGAGCGCAAGAGAGGCGCTCCCAACAGGAAGAGCGCGGCTCGCAATCTCGCCTACTTCGCGAGGGCAAAGAGCCTCGATGCGACGCCTGAGACTCCCGCCGCCATATCCGAGCTGGGGCCTGGCGCCTGGGCCGCGTCTGCCGCAGCGGACGACGCGCCTGCGCCTGCACCGCCTGGCCCGCGCCGCCTGACCATCGGTCGTAACGGGGAGCTGGTCGGCGGTGCCACGGGCCCGATTCGAGTTCTTCGCGGTTCGGGGACCACCTTTTCGAAACGCGCCTATGCCTCGGCCAACCATCTCTACTTTGATGACGGGGCGCTATGCACAAGCGGGAAGACACCCCAACTTGCCTGCGTGGACGAGGCCGGCCTGCCCAAGAGGTGCGACTGGGACACCAACTGGGGCGTGCTCATGATGTGGCACACGCGCGAAGATCAGAAAGCCTGGGGCGGCGGCGCAAGCTCGAGCATCGCCTTCGAATTCCGGGGCAACCTCGGCCACTACCGACTGGTCGCTCATCGCGCGGGCGATCCGGCCCAGCGGGCGTATTGCGTGGCCAACTACCGATCCGGGGCGAGCGTGAGGCCCTCTGATTTCGAAGATTGCTGGAGCCCTGGTGCTCCACACCTGACCGACTTCACCAAGATCGACTACTTCGCCTTGCAGCTGTTGTCCGAAGAAGCCTGGCTCAATTTCAAGTTCTGCCTGTCGGCTATCAGCCTCCCCTGAGAGACGAAAGGGCCGCCCATCGTGGCGAGCCTTCCGCTTGATTGGGCTGCTACTTGACGAGAGAGGCAGTTGGGGGTGATGTGAGGGAGGTCGGAAATGTGCGAAATGACCCAACCAGGGCGGATGCTCAACCAGGCTCGCTCCACGACGACCGCCCCTCCGAGAAACCGACATGTCCCGTGCCTGCTTTCCACTTCCCTCAGCTTTGTGACTTGGTTGGCTGTGGGCAGGGCCGCGTTTGCCCAAGCCGGTTTTCCGGCAGCGAATGATGACGAAACCTCGTCGGCTGCGGTGGCCCCGGTTGCGGGTGTCGGCGCGACAGAAGCGGCGGTCGCGGGCGCCCCCCGCGAGGCGGACGCGCTCAAGCCGGAAGCCGCCACGGCCAGCCCGCAGCCCAAGCGTCGAGCAAACACCACCCAGCTCGGACTCTCGCCACAGACCACCGCGGTTGCTAGTCCTTCGAACGGTCCGCCCGCGCTGCCCGAGGCGCCCACTTCGACTTGGGGTTTTAGGTTTCACGGCTTCTTCCGCGGTCCCATGCGGCTGAGCATGGATTCGGAGTCCGGCCACGGGATTCAGTTCCACGCCCCACCGGTGACGCCCGATTCGAACTACACCACATGGAGCTTCACCAACAACAACCCCGGGCCCTGGGGCGAGATGCTCTTCCAGTATGGGAATAACCGCGTGACCATGACCATGGCCATCGCCAGCTACAACATCAAGTCGGGCGGCTGGCGCGAGCTGCAGGACCAGCTCGGCATCGACCGGGCTTTCGTCACTCTCAATTTTCCCGACGCTCTCGGCGACGTCGGCATGATGGTGTGGAACGTGGGCGTATTCGGGGACCGCTACGGCGCCATG
>PMLB01000247.1 GCA_003158735.1 Myxococcales bacterium
CACGGCCTGGGCCGCGCGCAACGCCCCACCCAACGCCGACGAGTTGGATACCTGCAAAGGCACGATGCGCGCCTGGAACACGTCGGCGAGAACGCGCAAAATAGCGCGGTTTCGCGAAGCACCTCCGGTGACCAGAATGGGATCCATGTCCTCGCCAATCCAGCGCGAGTGCAGGCGCAAGCTGAGCGCCTGGGTCTCCACCACGGCGCGAGCCGCAGCAAATGGGTCGTGGCCGTCGACAAAAGTGGCGGATCCGAACCAGCGAACCACCGGGGCCGGCAAGCGCGGCGTGATCTCGGGCACGAAGTAGGGCAGTAGCAGATTGCCCGCGTTGCCCGGCCGCGTACGGATCAGAATTGCATTCGCGAAGGCGTCCCAGTCCAGGCCAAAGCGGTGCGCAATCTCCTCGCGAGCGAGCGAGCCGTTGGCGAAGCAGGTCAGAGCCATGAAGCCGCCCGCGGGATTTCCGAACGCGTGGCCGTAGCCGCGCGGATCGGTGCGCGGGGCTGCCATGGCCGCGAACACGGTGTCGCTGGTGCCCAGGCTGATGACGGCCGTGCCCGGACTAGTGGCGCCCATGCCCACCAGGCTGCTGGGGTTGTCGCCGGTGAATGCGATGACCGGTGTGTCTGGCGCGAAGCCGTACTTCTTCACGAAATAGTCGGCCACCATGCCCACGCGCGTGGTGCTGGGCACGGGCGCGCGCAGTTTTTGTCCCAGACCGGGCGCGGTGGCGTCGAGCAATTGGCGGCTCCAGGTTCCGGTCCCGAGATCCAGCAGGTTCATGCCCGCTCCATCGCCCAGATCGATGGGCGCAGTGGATGCGACCAGCAGCGATGCCATGAACGAGCTGACTAGGTGAATCTCGCAGGTTCGTGCCCAGTCCGCGGGCGCGTCTTTGTAGAACTTGCGAATCTGCGGACCGGTGAAGCGCTCAATGGCCCGCGACCCGGTGATCGCCACCACGCGCTCGTCGCCGCCCACGGCGCGCGCGATCTCGGCGCATTCCGCGCTGCTAGCGCTGTCCATCCAGATGGGCGATGTGCGCCGGCTGAGCATGGGTTGAACCTGATCGCGCAGTGGCCGATCGCTCGACCAAGCGCCGACGGTGTCGAAGGAACGCGCCAGGTACACCGATCCGTGCTGCTGCCCGGCCCCGGATACGCCCCGCACGCTGCCCAGGTCCACGCCTGCCTTGACCAGATCGCCAAGCAGCAATTCCAGCGCCTCGACCCACATGAGGGGATCGCTATGCTTGACCCGCGGATCCTCGTGCACCAGGAAACCCTTGGGCGAATGGAATCGCGGCAGGCGCTCGCCGAACACCACGCTGTGGTTGGCGCAGACCTTGCCCGTGTCCATGTCGATGATCAGCCCCGAGAGGCTCTGCGTACTCGCGTCCAGACCGAGGAAACGCGCCATATGTCCTCCAGACTCCCTATGCAGGGGGAACGTCGTGGCTCGCGAGGGTGCGACCAGCTTCCCCTGGTTCGAAAAAGTGCACGTGATCCATGTCGATTGCCACGGGCAAGGTCGCGCCCACGCTCAGGCCTGTGCGCGCGTCCACGTGCGCGACAATGCGCTCGTGCCGAGTGGTGGACAGGTAGACATCCATCTTGGCTCCCAGCGGTTGCAGTAACCAGAGCTTCATGGGCACGCTCAACGCAGCTGGTGCCGCCGAATCGCCCGAGCGGGGAAGAATGAGGGCTTCGGGTCGCACGCCCATGACCAACTCGGGATTTGCGGCCACGCGCTCGCGTAGGGCAGGCGCGGCCCAGGCCGGCACCGGCAACTTGGCCGTGCCCTCGTCGAAGAACAGCCGCCCTGCCTGGTCGACCAAACGGCCGGTGAAGAAGTTCATGGGCGGGGTACCGAGGAATCCGGCCACAAAGCGATTGGCCGGGCGATGATAGATTTCCAGCGGGCCAGCGCATTGGTGGACCACGCCGTCCTTCATGACCACCACGCGATCGCCCAGGGTGATCGCCTCTTCCTGGTCGTGGGTCACGTACACGGTGGTGCTGCCCAATTCCAGGTGCAGCCGCTTGATCTCGGCGCGCATCTCGACGCGCAGTTTGGCGTCCAGGTTCGAGAGCGGCTCGTCGAAAAGAAAACACTGCGGGTCGCGCACGATGGCGCGTCCCAGGGCCACGCGTTGGCGTTGTCCGCCGGACAACTGGCGCGGCCGCTTGTCGAGAAGTTGCGTGATTCCCAGTTTCTCAGCGGCGCGTCGCACTTTCTCGCTGATGGTGGCCTTGGGCATGTGGCGCAGGCTGAGCGCAAAGGCCATGTTCTCGTAGGCCGACATATGGGGATAGAGCGCGTAGCTCTGGAAGACCATGGCGATGTCGCGGTCCTTGGGCGCCACCTGGTTCATCAAGCGGCCGCCGATGGCGATGCTGCCCGAGGTGATCTCCTCCAGGCCGGCGATCATGCGCAG
This sequence comes from Myxococcales bacterium, assembly GCA_003158735.1. GTDB lineage: Bacteria > Myxococcota_A > Polyangia > Fen-1088 > Fen-1088 > Fen-1137. Next base: position 2,441 of record PMLB01000247.1, read on the forward strand.
TGTGGTGGATTTGCCGCAGCCCGAGGGACCCACCAGGACGATGAATTCCCGATCCGCGATGTTCAGGGTGAAATCTTCGACGGCGACGAAGCCACCTTCGTAGACCTTGTGTACGTGGGAAAGCTCAACGCTCGCCATGGGTCGCGTTCTGCGCGGCTCGGACTCTAGCGCGGAGCTTTGCGGGTCGGAAGCAGAAACACCGCTCTTTTCTGCGGGAAGGTTAAAATGTTAAAAGACCTTCCAAATCCCCCCTTTGCTCGTTATGCGTTTCGTCAGCAACTTCCCGTACGGCAGGGCACCCTTGTGGTTGCTGGTCATCGCAGTGGCGTCGGTGGGTCTGCGCGTGGTCACCTCGCGCCGGCACGAGGCGCGGCCCGATCTGGTCATCGTCACCCACACCGAGGCCCAGTTCGACGCCTATCGCAAGGCCATCCCGCGCTTCGAACGCGACCACGGGGTCAAGGTCCAGCTGCAATTCGCCAATTGGGCTTCCTTGCAGGCGCGCCTGCAGAACGCCATTCTGGCCGGCACCGAGGTGCCCGATCTGTCGGAAGTGTTCGCGGGATCTTTGGGCTTCTTCACCCGCGGACCGGCGGAGGATTTTGGGCTGTTGGACCTGACCGATCGGATGCGCGCCGACGGTCTGGATCAGCGCCTGGTGCAATCGCGCCTGAGTCTGTGGTCGACGCGCGGGCGCGTGTACGCGCTTCCCCACGACGTGCATCCCGTGATGCTGGCGTACCGGCGCGATCTGGTCGAGGCGCTGGGCATCGACGTGAGCCAGCTCACCACCTGGGAGAAGTTCGTGGAGGTAGGACGGCAGGTGAGCCGCGATCTTGACGGCGACGGGATCATCGATCGCTACATGCTCGACATGCGTTACGACGGGAACTGGGGGTTGCAGGTTCTGATGTTCCAGCGGGGCGGTCAGGTCTTTGACCAGCAGGGCGAGGTGGCTTTTGCCACCGAGGACAACGCGCAGCTTATCCGCTGGTACATCGAGCAAACGCGCGGACCGCACAAGATCGGCTACGAGTGCGGCTGGGGGCAGCCGGTGGTCAAGGCCATGACGGACGGGTTGGTGTTGTTTCAATGGGCGCCCGACTGGCGCAGCTGGGTGTTTGCCGACGAGGCACCGGCGTTGTCCGGCAAGATGGCGCTGATGCCGCTGCCGGCCTGGACCCCGGGCGGACGACGCACGTCGACCTGGGGCGGTACCGGCCTGATGATCATGAAACAGACGCGCCATCCGGATTTGGCCTGGGAGCTGGCCAAGTACCTGTACTTCGACACCACCCAATTGGGTGAGCGATTTCTTGCGACCAACATCCTGCCGGCGCTGAAGGACGCGTGGAACCTGCCCGAGTTCGCCACGCCCTTCCCCTACTATTCCAATCAGCGCGTGGGACAGATGTACGCGGAGCTGGCGCCGGAGGCGCCGCCCGTGTATTCGAGCCCAGTGGACGATGCCGGCCGACTCGCTCTGGACCGGGCCTATAATCGATCCGCGCAATACTACTCGGACAAGGGCGAAGCCGGCTTGCTGGAGAAGATTCGGGCGGAGCTGGCCGAGGCAGCCGAGTCGGTGCGCCGGCTGGCCAGACGCGAGAAGATCTTGGCCAAGGGGACGCTATGAGCGCCAAGCTTCCTCAGCGACCTGCGCGGCCACCGGGCCGGCCGCGCTACAAGGGCAAGGCGCCCTATCTCTTCTTGTCGCCCTATATCGTGTTGACCGCAGCGTTCTTTGTCGTGCCGTTTGTCAATGCGATCATGCTCGCGTTCTACGAGACCAATGGACCGCGCAGCCACGTTTTCGTGGGGTTGGACAATTTCGTCTTCTTGTTCACGGATCCGATTTTCTTGCGAGCTTTGCTCAATACCACGGTGTTCGCTTTGGTGTCGGTCTTCATACAATTGCCGCTTTCCATGGCACTGGCGCTGCTGCTCAATTCGGGCGGCGACAAGGTAAAAGGCTTCTTTCGGCTGGTGTTTTTTTCGCCCAACCTGGTGGGCCAGGTGCTGGTGGGCATTCTCTTCAGCGTGTTGTTCACGCCGCGCTACGGGTTGGTCAATAGGGGCTTCCAGATGGTGTTGCACTGGGGTCTCGAGGCACGTTGGCTTTCCGAGCCGCGACTGATCATGCCGGCTATTGTCCTGACCTCGCTGTGGCTGTGGGTCGGTTTCAACATGATTTACTTCCTTGCGGCCTTGCAGACCGTGGACAAGACCTTACAAGAGGCGGCCCGCATCGACGGGGCCAGTCCCTGGCAGATCTTCTGGCACGTCACCTTGCCTTCGATGCGCCACGTGGTGATTTTCGTCGTCATCATGAGCGTGATTGGCTCGTACCAACTCTTCGAGCTGCCGCTTACCCTGTTGAGTGAGAGCTACGGCTACGGGGCCAACGATGCCGGGCTGACGCTGATTACCTATCTCAACTACAACGCCTTCCGCTGCGGCGACTTAGGATTGGGATCCGCGGTGGGCTGGGTGGTGGCCATGATCATATTCATCATTAGCCTGATACAGATCCGGTTGGGCCGCATTGCCGAGGAGGACTAGACGATGAACCTCCTGCAAATCCTGCTACTGGCGCTGTTCGCGGCCTTCGTGGTGCTGCGACTCTTTGGGCGAGGCCGGACCGTGTCTCGCTTTGCCCGCTGGACGCTGCTCTGCCTGGGGGCGGTGGTGGTGCTGGCGCCTTTCACCTGGCTGCTGGCTGCGGTGGTCAAAGATCGCTCGGTGCTCAATGAGTTCATCTTCCTGCCGCCAGTGGAGCAGTGGTCGGAAAAGACGCTCAACCTCAACAACTTTCGCGAATTGTTCAAGGGGCGGCCCAGCCTGACCGGGCCGGTGTACTTCTGGGAGTACGTGCTCAATTCGACTGTGTACGCCACCTGCACGACGGTGTTGCAGATCTTCTTCTGCTCGTTGGGCGGATATGCCCTGGCCAAGTACGAGTTCCGCGGCAAGAACGCGCTGACCCTGTTCATGCTCGGATCCATGATGATTCCCTCGGTTCTGCTGCTGGCTCCGCTGTACAAGATGGTGGTGGACCTGGGACTGGTGGATTCTTTGGCCGGGCTGATCATTCCCGGAATGGTCGGGACCTACGGCATTTTCCTATTCCGACAGGCGTGCCTGGCCGTGCCCAATGAGATGATCGATGCCGCTCGTCTGGATGGCTGCGGCGAGTTCGGCATCTATCTTCGCCTGGTGATGCCGCTGGTGCGACCCATGGCTGCGGCCTTTTGCCTGATCTGTTTCCTGGGCAACTGGAACGCCTTTTTTGCCCCCAATGTGTTCTTGCAGAGCCAAGACAAGCTAACCCTGCCGGTGGTTCTGAATCTGTACCTGGGCGAATTCAGACACGATCAGGGCGTGTTCCTGACCGGGACCGCGCTGGCCATGATTCCCCCGGCGGTGCTCTTCTTCGCCTTGCAGAGGGAATTCATCAGCGGGCTGACCTCAGGCGCGGTCAAGGGGTAGAATGCTTTTCCACCACAGAGAGCACAGAGGCCACAGAGGTCGGAAAGGGTGGGGTTCGGATCCGGGATCCCAACTTCGTCTGTTTCTGTACCCTCTGTGTTCTCTGTGGACTCTGTGGTGAAATCAGCTAGCCAGAAGCCCATGCCCGTGTCCCGCCGCCGCACTTTTCGCAATCCGATCCTTCCCGGTTTCTATCCCGATCCCAGCTTGTGCCGGGTCGGGCGCGACTTCTATTTGGTCAGCAGCAGCTTCGAGTATTTCCCGGGCGTTCCCATTTTCCACAGTCGCGATCTGGTGCAGTGGCAGCAGCTTGGCCATGTGTTATCACGCAAGAGCCAGCTTGACCTGACGGGGGTGCGCAGCTCGGGCGGCATCTACGCGCCGACTTTGCGCCACCATCGCGGGCGATTCTTCTTGGTGACCACGCATGTGGGCGGCGGCGGCAATTTCCTGGTCACGGCGCGCCGGCCCGAGGGCCCCTGGTCGGATCCGATCTGGATCGACGAGGGCGGGTTCGATCCGTCGTTGTTCTTCGACCGCGGCCGGGTGTACTACGCACGCGACGGAAAAGGGGCCGACTTCGATCATCCGGTGATTGAGCAGGCGGAGCTGGATGCAAAGACGGGCCAGTTGCGTGGGCGAAAACGGGTAGTCTGGCGTGGAGCGGGCGGGGTCTGGCCCGAGGGGGCGCACCTCTATGCCTTGCGCGGTCGCACCTATCTGCTGGCGGCCGAGGGCGGCACTGCCTACGACCATTGCGAGGTCGCGGCGCGGGCGGATTCGCCCTGGGGACCGTTTGAGCCCTGTCCGCACAATCCAATTCTCAGCCATCGCCAGAGACGGGGGCATGCCATCCAGGCCACCGGACATGCCGACCTTGTCACGCTGGAGGATGGCAGTACCTGGGCGGTGTTTCTCGGGATACGACCACGATCAGGTCGCCATCATCACCTCGGCCGCGAGACTTTCCTGGCGCCGGTGCACTTCTCGGACGATGGCTGGCCGATGGTTGGCGAAAGCGGACAGGTCGAATTGGAAATGCCTGCCCCGGAGCTACCGCCTCATCTCTTTGCTCCAGCGCCAGCGCGCGACGACTTTGATGGCGCGGTCCTTGACCCGGTTTGGGTACACGTGCGCAATCCGCCTGAAGGCGCGATCGCTCTCAAGCAGAGGGCAGGGCACCTGCGCCTTTGGGGCCAGCCCGCCAGCCTGGACGATATCGGACCAGTTGCTTTCGTGGCTCGCCGCCAGCAGCACTTCGCCATGGGCTGCAAGACGCACTTGGATTTCGCGCCCGAGCAGCCGGGCGAAGAGGCGGGCCTGTCGGTGCGCGCGCGCGAGGATTTTCACCTCGACCTGGCTGTGCGCCTCGGCCGAGCTGGACGCGAGGTGGTGGCTGTACGCCGGACCGGGGGCGCGTCGCGGGTGTTGGGTCGCGCGCTCATTCCGCCCGGTCCAATTGAACTGTGCATTCGCGCCGAGAATGATTACTACCAACTCCTGGCCGGCAAAGGACGCGCAAGCATTCTGCTGGGCCAAGTGCCGGCGCGCGCTCTTTCCGCCGAGGCCATCACCCGTCGCGGCCCAATGCACTTCTGTGGCGTGGTGCTCGGCATGTACGCCACCGGACGAGGCCGTCCCTGTCGCGCACCCGCGGATTTCGATTGGTTCGAGTATCGTCCCGATGGCGCCGATTGAGTGGACCCCCGATCACTGGCGATCCGCGCGAAGCAACGAAGCCGCAGGCGCAGCCAGTTGTCGCCGGGCCAGGAAGCGATCGAACAGCATCAGCGCCAGGACTGCGAGCGTGGCCAGCACCGAGAGCGTCGCTCCCGCGGTGACCCAGGGATCGTCATAGGTCAAAGCGATGCGGTGCTGCCCTGGCGGCACCACCACGCCGGAGAGAGACACATCGCTGCGCAGCCAGCGAAGCGCGACACCGTCGCAGGTGGCACGCCAGCCCTCGTCCCAGGTCTGGTTGAATGCCAAGAACGAGGGTCCCGGGCCCTGCGCATCGACGTCGAGCACGGTTGCCATCGGCGTGCGCTCTTTGATGCGAATTGTGGCAGACGCCGGCGGATTGAAGAAGGCGGGCAGTTCGCGGCGATCTACGATGGCCGCCTGGCGCACCTCGGATCCCAATCGGAGTGCGGCCTGCAACCAGCCAGCGTCGTCGTCGACGATCTCTACGCGCCGGGCGGCAAACACTGGCGGCTGAGCATCAGGGCTGGTGAGCAATTCTAACGCCGGGCCGCCATCGGATGCGACCACAAAGTCGCCTTGCCAGTGGGCGCCGGGCCGAAAGCGCAGGATGGCGGTCACGCCTCGGCGTTGCAGAAGTGCGCTCATGAGTGCCGGCTGCTGTCTCACCGCCTGCCAGAACAGCGTCGTGGCGCGGTTGGTGGCCTGCAAGAAGGTGATGTCGTAGTCCGATTCGAGGGTGGTGGCCACTCCCCAGCGGGCCGGCGCGGGCGGCTTGGCGATGCCGTCGACGCCGGCCAACTCGGGATGCCAGGCGGCCGCGTGAAAGAGCAGATCGTCTTGCGCACGCGTGACCAGGGGCATGAGCGCGGGTGGAACCGCGGCCAGCTTGTCGAGGGGCATGGTGTGGATCACGCCCCGGCCTGCCCATGCCAGATCCAGCGCCAAAAGCGCGCAAATGACCAGACCGCGAAGCGCTCGCTTCAGTGGAAGGCGGGGGTGCAGTGCACTCCACGTGATCAGAGCCAACCCTGCCAGTTGCATGGCATCGAAGCGGGCCTGACGCCAGGGAAAGCCCGACGGCATGTGTCCCATGCGCAGCGAGATGAGTGCAGCGCCGCCCACGCCAAGGACTATGAACGCGGCAAGAATGCGCAGAAGCCAGCGCCGGCCGTGGGCTGGACCCATGACGGCCTGGTCGAAGCCCAACGCCGCGGCGACGATCAAAGGCACCATGAACAGCAACACGAATTTCTCGGGAAAGCGAACGCCCGCCAGGCCCGGCAACCTACGCAGGCTCGGCCAGAGAGGGAAGTGACTGCCCAGTGCCAGCAACACGCCCACTACGGCGACCACCATCCACGCGCGGGGAAGGCGCCGGCGGGTACTCGCAGCCAAGAGAGCCAACAACGAGGCCGCCAGGCCCGGGTAGATTGAATAGAAGTACGGATTGTCCTTTTGCCCGTACAACGGACGGCCCCAGAACAGGCGCGGGTTGGAGGGCTCCACATGGCCCAGCACATGTGGCGAGAACAGTTCCAGCAGTCGCACGGGCGGCATCGACCAGACCAAGGCCTGGTTCTGGTCAAGGCCGGCCGCTCGGTCGGTCTTGCCGGCATGATGCAGTCCCGGCACCAGGGTCGCTCCACCCAAGGCCGCGCCCAGCGCCAGCGCCGCGACGAGCCCCAGCGCCGGACCCGAGGGGCGGTGCCCGATTCGCCGCTGCGCCAGCACCGCCGCCAGGCCCAGGAACGGCGTGGCGAGAAGAGTCGAAGGCTCACCGGCCAGGCACTGCACTCCGAAGCACAGGGCCAGGGCGGCCACGTCCGCCAACCGTGGCTTGCGAGCCACGCGAACCACAAAGGCCAGGGTCAGCGGCAGCGAAGCGACGGCGAAAAGGATCGGGAGCAGAGTCGTGGTCGAAAGCAGGTAGCCGCCGAATCCCCAGGACAGGGCCCCAAACAACGCCGCCGCGCGACTGCGACGCAGGGTCCGCAAGAACACGAACATGCACATCGTTGCCAGCGGCAACGGGAGAATGACCTGCAGACGAAACGCGATCTCGAAAGGCAGCAGAAAGAAGAGTGTGGTCAGCGGGCAGAACACCTCGTGCTCCGGGTTGGCCGCAAAGGGCTGCCCCGAGGCGAAGAACGGGTTCCACTGGGGGATGCCGCCCGAGGCGCGCGCCAGGGGCGCGATGATCGACTTGGCCGAGTGGTAGTAGGCCGCGAGATCGCCGTCGCCGAAACTCTCCCCGTGAGCCAGCACCCGCCAGAAGAGAATCGCCATCACCAAGACGCACAGCAGGCCCGCGCTGGTCGCGAAGACCCAATTGCGACTGCAAGGCGGTGAACTGCGCGCGAAGAACGACATCACGTGCGGCCGCCGCGATCGATCAAGATAGCCAGCTGCGGCGCCGGGGCATCGGCCTCACATTGAGACGGCGCGCGAGAGAAATCCACAGGGGCTCAGAATAGCAGTTCCACGAGTCGATGGGGCGACTCTGCGGGCCACGTGGTCCGGCGGCGGATTCGCCGATTTTGGTTGGCTCGGGTATCGTCCCTCTGCCATAGGTTGAGACCAGCCATGCCAGCAGCCCGGGACGAGATTGCGAGTCAGGCGCCTGCACGCCGCCGTGATTGGTGGCGCGCTTCCGTGGTGGCAGCGTTGCTCGCACTCGCGTTTCTTCTGGGCTGCTTTCCCATGGGAGACTTCGACGTCTGGTGGCACCTGCGCGCGGGACAGTTCATCCTCGAGCAGGGCACCATCCCCCACGTTGACATATTCACCTACACCAACGCGGGCGGCCCGTGGATCGACGTCTACTGGTTGTTCCAGGTCATCCTCGCGCTGCTGTATCGGGCCGGCGGGGTTTCGACCTTGGTTTTGCTGAAGGCCGCGGGCGGCGTGGCGATCGTCATGCTTGCGTTGGCGGTGCGACGGCCAGGTGCCAGGATTTGGCCGGTGGTGCTGGCCTGGCTGCCCGCCGTGATCGTGCTTTCCGGCAGGCTGTGCGAACGTCCCGAGCTGTTCTCGCTGCTGTTTCTCGCTGGATTTCTTGTTGTCTTTGGGCGCGCGGCCGAGCGACCGCGCTGGCTGTGGCTGCTGCCGCTGCTGCAACTTCTGTGGGTGAACTGCCACGGTTTTTTCGTGATGGGTCCGCTGTTGATCGCTGCGTATGCGGTGGAGTTGCTCTACCAGCGCCTTCGCTACGGCAGCGCCGGCGCACCGGGGCTGGCGCGAACCTTCGCGCTAGCTGGCAGTGCGGCCATCGTGGCTTGCTTGATCAATCCCTACGGCATCAATGCCGTGACCCTGCCCCTTCAGCAATTCCACAAACTGGGGGCCGAGGGAATTTTTCGCGCGAACATTGGCGAGCTGAAGAGCATCGGCGACTTCATCACCCTGGCCGGGGTGAACAACCCATATCTGCTGGGGTTCCTGCTCATGCTCGGGCTCGGGTTGGTGAGTTTCGTGCCGCTGCTGGTGCGCGGACGGTTCAGTCCGTACCGGGGACTGCTGTTTGCGGGCGCGGCCTACCTCGGCTGGCAAGCAACCCGGAACAGCACCTTGTTGGCTCTGGTGGCTGCGGTGGTAAGCGTGCAGAACCTCGACGAGGTGCTCGACAGCGCGCGGCCCAAGGCACCGGCACCTCGTCGTGGCCGGCGCGCGCCGCGCCCAGGGGCTTGCCGTCGCATCGAGCCTGTCTTGCTGGCTGCGATCGCGCTGACTGCTGTTGCGGTGGTGTCTGGCCGGCTCTATGCATGGGCCGGCGAAGGGCGCACCATCGGTTTCGGCGAGCGCCCGCAATGGTATGCACACGAGTCGTGCGAGTTCCTGGCGCGTCCCGGAATGCCCGAGCGTATCGTGGCCTTCAACCTCGGACAGGCGGCCGTGTGCATCGCGCATGTGCGCGAGCAGCGCAAGCTGTTCATGGATCCGCGGTTGGAAACCAATCCTGAGGAGACCTTTGCGCGCTACCTGGCAGCCTTGCGGGGCTTGTGGCGCGGGGCCGGTTGGGAAGCCCCGCTGGGCATCGATCCCGCGCATCCCGACGAGATCCCGGCGCTGCTGGTCGAGCGCGGAATTCTGTCGCGCGTGATCAACATGCTGGCCCACGATTCCCGCTGGCGTTGCGTGCATGCCGACGCCGTCGCAGCCGTCTTCGTCACGACGGCCTTCGCGGAAACGCACGGGCTTGCAGCGGTAATCCCATAACCACAGTTTCCCGCAGGTTTGTTCCGGATTTCACCACAGAGAGCACAGAGATCACAGAGACGGATCGGAAGGAACGAAGGAAGGAAGGGTTCGGATCCGGATCCGAAACCCCTTTCTTCCGGCCTCTGTGGACTCTGTGGCCTCTGTGGTGAGACTCCGGATCGCGCCGGCGGCCGTCAAGTCCCGAGAGAATCGTGGTTAGCCCCCTGTGGGGCCACGGCCACGGTGACGGCCACGACCACCCTTCATCGCCTGGCCGTGTGAGCGTCATCGACTTGGACAGGAGCCACCGGTCAAGAGCACCGCGGCGGCTTGGCCAAGATAGGTGTCGTCGCCGCCGTGACTTGCCAGGGCAGGGGATCTGGTATCCTGGCGGGCATGCCGCCCTCTGCCGCCGTGGATTCTTCGACGGTCTGCCTGACCCTGGACCTCGACTGGGCGCCGGACTATGTGCTCGAGGACACGCGCCAGCTCTTACGGCAGGCGGGATTGCCCACGACCATTTTCGCCACCCACCAAAGCCCTGCGGTGACCGCCTTGCTGAGCCTGCCTGGGTGCGAGACGGGAGTGCACCCCAATTTTCTGGGGGACCCCGACGAGGACGCGGTGCTGACCCGGCTACTGACCGCGTTTCCCACGGCGGTCGGAGTGCGCAGCCACGAACTGTACTTTGATTCGCGCCTGCTGCCGCTCTTCCAGCGCAAGGGCATGAGTTACTACTCCAACGATCTCATGTTCCTGCATTCCGGCCTCGAGCCCTACTA
>PMLB01000051.1 GCA_003158735.1 Myxococcales bacterium
GAAACCCGCCAAGAACCCGCCCAGCTTGAGGCGCGGCCAAGGACGCGAGGACGCCATGCGTTATCGGCTGAAGGACGCTGGGGCAACGAAGGACCATCCTACTGGCGAATCAGCTCCAGGACGGCTTCTCCTTGGCATGAGACCGGTGTCGACATGGAGACGTCACCATACCCCAGCAGCCTTGACCCATCTCCGATGACATCGGTCAGATTCAGGTTCCAGGTGACACCAAGGAGCGCGGAAGTGCAGGTGGTGGCACTCTGGAGCTTACAGGTGTCCGAAGACCACGCGGTCAGGTCGCTCTGACATGTCGGATCGCCCATCTGCGTGAGCCCATTCGCCAGCACGACTGTCTGACTGGTGAACAGGCTCACGCAGCCACCGGTATGGTTCGATTCATCGATCAAGTACGTGCCCGCGAGCTTCGATTGGTCGCAAGGGCCCCAGAAGGGACGCACCAGCTCAGGAGGGACGGCCATGCTGAACTGCGCCTGAGTGCACGGTCCGCCGCAAACGTCGCCCGTTGCGTAGTCGTCCAGCCTCGCGCCGCCATTCATGACTTCCACTCCGTCCTTGGAGACTGTTACGTGAAGCGTCCGCGGCGCCTGCGAATCTAGCCAGCGGCCTCCGACCGCGGCGAAGTTGCTGATATTCACACAGGATGCCGACAGCGCCGGCAACACGACCGAACAACTGCGAGGACCGATTACGAACACATAGTTGCCCGGCTGGCCTATGGGAGAATCGAATTGCAGGTTGACCGAGGAATCACAGATTTGTTCGCAGCCTCCCGACTTCCCGGGCCAACCACACGATCCAGCAGCGATCATTGCCGCAACAAGCCCGCCAAGCTGCGCACGCCGCGAATTCCTGACTGCTCGATGCCTCTCGATCATGAAGCTACTCCTCGCGCAATGCGGCCCCCCTTTTGTCCCCCCGGCTGCGCGCTGAAATCCACAGCGCGCAGCCGCTTGAACACCTACTCACGCACAACATCAGACGCCGCGGCTAGCTTCGCCGTTCTAGTTACAGTTTGTGAATCCGCCCCCGGAGGTGCAAACCGGCGTCCAATTGGAAGTGAACGGAATGTATCCCAGGACCGCACCCTGGTGGAAATAGACAGTGTCACCAAAGATGGAACCAACAAGAGATGCATGTTGACTGGACAAGTCCGCGTCGACCCATGCATTTGGTGCGACCAAGGTTGCGTCGAACTGGTCGTTGATAAAGACGTACGTAGCTGGGGGCGGCGAAGGGTTACCAGGGATTCCAATAAACATCGCGCCATCAGGGGCAAGGAGTTTCCCCTTCAGGTTAATTGAAGAATAACCACTCTGATAGATGAATATCCACGTCTTCGCGTTCGCGTTGATGTCGGTGCGCCTAACGATGGAGTTGGACTCGAGGTTGAGATCGGCAAATTGATAGAGACCGGGGGCGATATTGAGCACACCACCTCCACGGACTGAGTAGTACCCGTACTTCCCGGGCGGCAAAGGCACAGTGTTCCCAGACTCGATCGTGGCGCTCGGTCCAACAGAGGTGTAGGCGGGTGCCGAAAGAGAGAAGTCCTCGAACCTCATGTACTCGGCTTGAACTATGCTACTGGCCGTAACGTTCATGCCCCTTACCACCGATCCAGTCGATATCACGGAGCCGACTTGGCTTCGATCTGCGAGTTCGATGTTCCCCCTTGCCCTTACGTTGCCAGCAATTGCGTCGGCGCCAATTCGCATACCTGCCGAGCCGGCGAGGACATCCACACCAAGCTGCACACCGTTGACTACCTTGATTACTTTTGCTCGGTCATCGACATACGCGGCGGCTCTTGCGTAAATGGCAACGTGCTGCTTGATTGAGTTCAGAGTCTCTGTATAGGGCAGGCCTAACGTTTGCCAAAGGAGGTCTGCATTGTCCGCAGTTCCCGTTGGGGCCCAGCGCATCTTTGTTCCTTCTGTACTGATGAAGGAAAGAACGTAGCCAGAATAGACGGCACCGATGACTTTCTTGTTGGTTACCGTGTCGAGAAAGACGAGAGGGCCGCCAGAATCGCCACCGCTAGCCTCGGCGGTGTTCCCTGCCTTCGCTGAGGACGCGCGAAAAATGGGGGTGTTGTAGCAATCCCAACTGGCGATGCCGCAGGTGTCATTGCCAAAAGAAACGTTCGTCAGCAGACCCAGGCGCCGCGTACTACATCCGAAACAGTTCTGCGTCATGTCCTGGGGGCCGTTCGTACCATAGCCGACCGCTTGATAGTAGCTGCCTGGGTATGTGTTGCGCAGAGGATCCGACGGGTCGACAGGAAAGGGCTGTATCCTGCCCGAGGTCCACGCGGCCGTAGGATCTCCGAGGAGGATGGGTGTTTGCGGAAACGGGGGAAGACGGTTCTGCTGCGTGCTTTTCCCGATCTGCAGGATAGCGATATTCCACGCTGAATGGTTATCAGGGTCATCGTCAGACCACGTGACGTAGTCTCCGCACATTTTCGCATTCGCAGGAAACCACCAGTCAAGAACTGGCCAGCTCTCGAGTAGATTTCCATTACTGTCGACTTGTTTGCTTCCCCCGTTGTCTGCGAACCACACGTAGGCTGGGCTCCCGTGACACAGGCAGTGGGCCGCAGTCAGAATCTTGTCGGAGGCTACGAGTGAGCCGGAGCAATTCCAGCCGTCAACAGTCAACATCTGCGCTACAGCTCTAACGTAGTCGGTAGTGTCGTTCTGTGTGCTTGCTCCGAACAACGCTTCGGAGCTAACGCTCACATTGTCGGGCGGAACTTCCTCCGGTCCAGGCTCGCAGCTCGTCTGGAGAAAAGAGAGCACCGCACCAAGCATGACCGAACACGATGACCTAACCATGCGTCGCATTTGAACCTCCACGCTAGAGTTTCTGTTGGCAACACACACCGGCAGCGGGATAGGCGTTTGCATTCGAATTGTCAATCTGAGCTTCATGCGGTGGTTTTGGGAAGAACTCACTGAGGCCAGTCGCGGCCTGGTCTCTGAAGCGTGCCCCAACCACGGGACGCCACGCCGAAGAAGTGGAGCTGTCCTGGCATGCAGCGGTAACGCGGCGTGGAGCTTGGAGACCCAAGGGGGTGATGGACTCTCATCAGCAAGCGATGTCCAGCCTCGCGCTATCGGGTAGAATGCCCGCATGAAGAAGGAGGAATCTTGCGGGCTTGCGGCGCTAGGAGTTTCTGGGCCGGGAAGCCGGAGAACGAGCTTCCTGGCGTGGCTTCGGGGACCCCGTGGCCACGCCCGCCCGGCAGCGAAGGTTAGCGGCATTGTGATTCTGGTGTTCATGGCAACGTCGACGTCCTGCAAATCCCCGTTGGCCATTGGCCAAGACGGCGGTCAATTGGCCGATGGTCAGGATGCGACAGAGGGAAGGAATGGCTTCACCCAGATTTCAGCCCGCGTTGGGTTCGTTTGCGGACTGCGGGGCGATGGCAGCGTGACCTGCTCGGGAGCAAATGACTTCGGGCAGGCCACTGCTCCGGCCGGCACTTTCACCCAGATCTCTACGGGCGGGCGCCAGACTTGCGGGCTGACGCCCGACGGGGGCGTGATCTGCTGGGGCGACAACCAGTATGGGGAGTCGGCTCCGCCGGCTGGCACGTTCGTTCAGGTTTCCACCGGGTACTGGCACACGTGCGGGCTGCGGACGGATGGGACTGTGACCTGCTGGGGCTACGATGCCTATGGGCAGGCCACTCCCCCGGCAGGCACGTTTGCCCAAATTTCCGCTGGCGGGTGGCACACATGCGGGCTGCGCGCCGATGGCAGCGCAGCCTGTTGGGGACTAAACGACTCCGGGCAGACCGATCCACCGGCTGGCTCCTTCACCGAAGTTTCTGCCGGCAACTACCATACGTGTGGACTGCGGGCCGGCGGCAGCGCCAGCTGCTGGGGATACAACCCCTTCGGCCAGTCGAGCGTGCCAGGTGGCACTTTCACCCAGATTTCAGCCGGCAGTGACGAGACTTGCGGACTGCGGGCTGACGGCAAGGCCGCCTGCTGGGGATTAAACCGAGACGGTCGGACCACCACCCCGGCTGGTACGTTCATTCAGATTTCTGCCGGCAGTGACAATCCCTGCGGGCTGCGAAGCGACAGGAGCGTCATCTGCTGGGGCACCTCGCTGACACTGGAACCGTGAGCAGCGGCCGTCGGACGAGCTGCCCACGCCG
>PMLB01000427.1 GCA_003158735.1 Myxococcales bacterium
GCCCCAAAGTAGTCCAGCCCCGTCTCCCCATCCCGCTCTTTGCCGGATCAACGGGACCCGACGCGAGTCTGTCGTAGCTCGGCGCGCAACCCTAATGCGTTCTGATGGTTCCCGATCAGGAACCCCGGTTCCCATATAGGAACTTGGGCCGGGAGGCCCAGACGCGAGTTTTGGAGCAGGTAGAGGTGCGTGCCGGGAAGCGGATCTGCGGGCGGCGGCGGCAGCGCCGGAGGCGCCGGGAAGGGCTGCGCGGTTTCAGTGCGGGCTGCGATCACCGTCTCTCGATTGTATCCCCGCGGCGGGAGGCACGGGACCGGAAGCCCCCTTTCCTCCTCATAGCAGGATGGTCTTTTTGGCAGCGGCCCGGAGCGGTCAAGGGCGCGCAGCGGCGGAGCTTTACCCTTGACGGCGAGGACCGCTGCGGAAGGTCGAGGAGGAGGGAAGGGGGCGGCTACTCGTGGGCGTTCAGGCCGGACCGCCAGAAGCGGACGATGGCCTCGAACTGCTTGCGGTAGCCCAGGCCGTCCGGGTAGTCGCGGCATTCGATCAGCAGCGCAAACACCGTCAGCATGTCTGCTGCGATGGAACGGTCCACTGCCCACAGATCCGTCAGGTCGAAGCCGCCGCATTCCGGGGCGTTCCACCAGGCCAAGAGGAAGCCTGCCACCCTGCGGCTCTGTCCGGTGTCGCTTCGGGCGATCGCGATCAGACGCTCCAGCGCTGCCCGTTGTGCGCTATGCATCGCCGTCGCCTTCTTCCTCGGCTTCGGTGTCCAAGGCGGCCAGCAGTTCGGCGGCCTCGGGAGTGTTGCCGTTGGCCGGCGGTTTGGGTTTGGTGAGCTGCGCCGGGTGCGTGGCCGTGTGGATCTGCTTCAGTTGCCGGATGGAAACCTGCGTGTAGAGCTGCGTGGTCTTCAGGTCGGCGTGGCCAAGCATGGCCTGGATGTAGCGGATGTCGGCGCCGCCTTCGAGCATCAACGTCGCCATGGTGTGGCGGAACAGGTGGCAGGCCCCGCGCTTGCCGATCTTGGCGGCGTCCACGTACACGCGCACCAGGTCGCTCAGGTGATCGAGCGAGAACGGCTCGCCGGCGCTGGACAAGAACAGCGTGGCGTCGTCCGGCTCGACGGCCAGGTGCGGGCGCGCATCCCGGACGTACTTTTCGATCCAGGCCGCGGCGCGGTCGCCGATGGGGATCACGCGATCCTTGTTGCCCTTGCCCTGGCGGATGGTGACCGTGCCGCGCTCGGTGTCCAGGTCGTACAGCTTGAGGTTGGCCAGCTCCAGGCGGCGCATGCCGGTCGAGTACAGCGTCTCCATCAGAGCGCGGTCGCGGAGGCCCAGCGGATCGTCGATGTTCGGCTGTATGAGCACCTGCTCGACCTCCGAGACGCTGAGCACGTGCTTGGGCAGCCGGTGCCCGAGGCGCGGCAGCTCCAGCTCGCTGGCCGGGTTGTGCAGGATGAAGCGTTGCCGCGCCATCCACCGGAACCACACCCGGATGGGAACTAGCCGCGTGTGCTGGCTGCGGAAGCTGAGCGGGCGGCCGTTCTTCTGGCGGTAGTGGAACAGGTAGCGCTGATACTGTTCGAGCATCGGCCGCGTGATGTCGGACGGATCGGTGAGCGCGCGGTCGGCGCACCAGACCAGGAAGAAGCCGAGATGCACGCGCCGGTTCTTCACCGTGTACTGGGAGTAGTTGAGCACGCGCAGGGCTTCGAGATGCTTCTCCACCAGGGCGGCTAAAAGGGAAGCGGGCGGCGGATCGGGGATGCGCTTCTTCACCACGCGGGCCACGGTTACGACCTCCCCGCGGCTACGATGGCGGAAGGAACCCGCTCCCCGGTATCAGTGAGTTTTCGCGAAAAAGCGCAAAAACCGTTTCCGAGGCCCGTCGTTATTGGCTCCGGCGCACCCGTACCTGGCCCGTACATGGCCCGAACCTGGGGGGCATTTGAGGGGTCCTTCTCGTCTTCGCGCCCGTCCTTGTTCCAGTCGTAGCTCCACAGGCCGGGCAGGAAGGGCTGGCGCGGATCGGCGGGCCGGTCGAAGAACAGCTCGTAGACGATGGTCTGGCCGCGCCCGCCGTGGTGCACGATCAGGTACTCGAGCTCTTCGAGCTTGTGCAGATGGCGCTTCACCTGGGCGTCGCTCCAGCCGGTGTACTGGCGCACGTCGCGGCGGCTGAAGCGGTAGTCCTTGCGCTCGATGGCGAGCTGTTCGCACTGCTCCTTCACCAGGTCGTCCACCAGCAGCAACAGGCGGCGCGTCTGCGGTGGCAGCTCGTCGAGCGAGCGGCCGAGCACCTGCTTGATGAGATCCTCGGCCAGCTTCACATCCTCTCTGGTGGACTCGATGTATTCGAGCGTCTGGCCGTCGCACTGCACGGTCTTTACCGGTCGCTGATATTGGAACAGCAGCGTCACGGCGCGGATCAACGAGAGGAACTTCATGTGATCGCGGCGCGTGCGCGTCAGGCCGTCGGGGAAGGTCAGCCGGTCCGCGTGCGGATTCACCACCGAGATGGGCTTGAGCAGCCGCTGTGCGTTGCGGTGCAGCGCGACCACGGCGCCGCGGCGGCGCTTGGCGAGCAGGCCTTCGAGCGTCTGCGCCTCGCGCTGTATGCGATGGATGGCGCGCGTCTGCTCGCGGTCTTCGTCCACCGTGAGCACCAGGCAACGGTTGAGCAGCTCTTCGTCGATCTCGATAGCCGTGGTGGTCAGGAAGATCATCACCGGACCTTCGACGCGGTACTCGTGCGTCACGAGCTTGCCGGTGGCCGGGTCCTTGCCGGTGGAAGCGATGGTGAGCACGCCTTCGCTCTGCAGCAGCTTCAGCGCGTATGCGGCGCGCTGCGCGCCTTCCTCTTCGACGATGGCCAGGATTTTGTTTTTCAGCTCGGTCTCGGTCATGTAAAAGAGCGACTGCCCCGTCATGGCCGAGTACTGCACGCGCTGCTCTTCCGGCATCAGCGCGAGCACGGCTTCCATGAGCGAGCTTTTGCCGGCGGCCGAGCTGGATTGCAGGATCACCGCCAGCGGCGCATCGAGCAGCCGCGAGACGGCGGCCAGGTACGCCACTTTCTTGTTGGTCTCTTCGCCCACCACGCCGCAGCGTGCAAAGTCTTCGAGGATGCGATCGATCAGGCGCGGATCTTTGAGCAGAGCGAGCGCGGCGGCGCGATCTTCAGGACCGATCTCGACCGTGGTGTCCTTCGGCTCCAGCGCTTTCTGGATGGCCTGGTCGCGCAGCTCTTCGAGCTTCAGCAGCATGCGGCCCAGGTCGTGGCGGACGATGTCGTCTTTGATCCCCAGCTCCTCGGAGGCCTGCTTGGCGAAGACGGCCCGCTGCCGCGCCAGCGCCATGTCGAGCGTATCGACGTGCACCGCGTCTCCGCGCACGATGCAGAGGTTGACTTTCATGACCTGGTGGCTGGTGTTGGCGAACAGGCCGCGGATGCGGTAGCGGCGGTCGCCCTGCGGGATGAGGACGGTCTCGCCCTGGATCTCGGGCTCTGGCTGCGGAGCGGCGGCTAAAGAAGAAACAGGTTCGGGCTCCGGGGGCGCCATTTCTTCTTTAGCCGCTGGTTCTTCTTCGGCGGGTTGCTCGGGTGGCGGCGGTTCGCTCACCGTCATCGTCGGCGGCTGGCCTTTCCCTAGCCAGTGGGCGCTGTTGAGCAGCACGCCAAGACTGCGGCGCGCGGGCTTCACCCCGCAGCCGTATTCGTTCGCATCCATGCCTTTCGGGAACAGCACGCGGTAGCAGTCGATGCCCATCGCCATCAGCTCGTCCGCCAGGGCGAGCGCCGCTTTCTCGCCGGCGTCGTCGCGGTCGTAGGCGATCAAGACTTTCTTCGTGCCGTGCTTCTGGAACGCGGCGCGATGGTCCGCAGTGAAGCCGCTCACGCCGTAGCTGGCGGTCACGTTGCGGAAGTCGGCGCACCAGAACGTCAGCGCGTCGATGATGGACTCGCACAGGATGATCTCTTTCGAGACCGCGAGGGCCTCTTCGTTCCACACACCTTTGTGCGGCCCCGGCAGATACGTATGCAGCGGCGTGCCAGTCCGCAGGTACGCCGTGATCTTGCGGCCGTACATCCCGGTCACGTTGCCGTCGAGGTCGCACACCGGGAAAACCACCGAGCCGCTGAAGTGCTCGTGCCCCGATTCGCGGAGGATGCCGAGCCGCTGCAAGCGCCCGCGCATCCCGGCGCCGCTGACCCGGTTCTTGTCCGGCAGCCGGTAGCCCAGCGTGCGATTGGAAAAGCCCAGCCGGAAGTGAGCGACCATTTCCGGATGATCGAGGCCGCGGCCTTGCAGGTACTTCAGCGCTTCGGGGCTTTGCTTCAGCGTGTCGTGGTAGTAATCGACCACCTGCTGCAAGACCTGGCTGTCCTCGGCGCTGGCTTCGAACGGAGTCTCCAGCTTCACCGCGTCGGTGGTGCCCTTCCGCACCACGTGGTCCGCGGGAGCGGCCAGCGCGGGATGCTCGTTGCGCAGCAGCTCGACGGCGTGGCGGAAGCTGACGCCCTGCGTCTTCATGACCCAGTCGATCACCGATCCGCCGGCCTGGCACGCGCCCAGGCAGTGCCACAGATTGTTCTTCGGACTCACGACCAGCGACGGCTCATGGTCCTCGTGGAACGGACACAGCCCCAGCAGGTCCGCGCCGTGGCGCTTCAGCTCGATGCCGCGGGCCTCGACCAGGCGCTGGACGCTCACCTCCTGTTTCAGCCGCTCGATCTCGGCCTCCGGGATGCGAGCCATCAGAAACCCTCCTTTCGCCTGGCTGCCGGACCTCAAGAACCTGTCAAGAGCTTTCCGGGCGTCCGGCCCATTTTTGTTCCCCTGTGTAGAATATACTTTGATAGAATATTCCAGAACGAGATACTTCCGCAACTGGAAAATTCGCCTTACACTGCTGTCATGCCCAAACGGCCAACCTTGAAGCTGCCCCCTCTCAAGCTCGGCGATGAGAGCCTGGGAGCGCGGGTCGCCCGCCTGCGGAAGGAGCGGGGCCTTACTCAGGTCGAGCTAGCGGAACGAATCGGGATTCTGCAGGCGATGGTTTCCAACTACGAGCATGACCGGCTGCGGTTGAGCGCGGAGATGGCGATGCGGTTTGCGCAGGCGCTGGGCATCAACGTGGAGGAACTGCTGTCCACAAAGGCCGCTCCTCACCCGATGCACAAGCCGAGCCGCAGGCTGATGCGCCGTCTGGAACAACTCCAGAAGCTGCCCCCTCGCAAGCAGGAGTTCGTGCTCCAGGCCTTGGACTCCCTGCTGAAGGCGCAGGCGCTCTGAACGCGCGCCGCGGCCTTCCTGGCGGCTAAGAGGAAAAGGCCGGGAGCAAGCCCGGCTGTTGCGAATCAACAGGTTCCCATATGGGAACTTCAGGTTGCTCCCAGAGCAACCTGAGAAGAGCAACCTGTCTGTTTTCAGAACGTTCCCGTACAGGAACCAAGGTTCCTGCGCAGCATCCCAACCTGGGGTGACGTGTCACCCTAATCCAGCCGCCGAAGGCGGCTCGCCGTGCCCTGCTACTGGCAGCTACGACTCTTCCACTTGATCGTCGCGGCAACTTCATCCAGCGTGATTTGGTCTTTACCCGCCCCAGGTGATGTAAGCCCGTAGAAGCTGATCGAGACATCTCTATATTCCTCGGTAACCACCATACCGTTGCTACCTGCAAAGACCATCGAGCCTCGATCACTCAGCCCTTCAGGTTTGGGGCCTCTCTCAGCGCTAGGAACGAGTTCGTCGAGAATCTGATCGACCTCCTTCCGCGATAGGCTGGAGGAGAGCCTGACTCTTTCGGACGTGTAGTGCAACCTCTCGACGCCGATCTCGCAGACCTGCCCGTCCGGTGAGTACCTCGGCATCATCAAAATGCCTGGTCGGATTTCGTAGGCCTCGATCGCCTTATACCGCGCAAACCGTTCGCGGCCGGGGCTCGCCGCGACCAACAAGACCAGCGCCACAAGAACCGACACAGTCAGTTTCGCCATTTCACCTCTCCTCAAAAGCATCCAGCACAGAATGAACTACCCGTCCCAGCCTCGCCGGCTGGCACCCCTGACAACCGGCCGCGTTGTCGCGGGCGTCGAGTTACGGGAGTGAATGCCGTCGTTCACTGGAAGATCTTGTACGCGTCAGTGACAACCGGCTGCGTTATCGTGAGTGTGAAGTAGGGAGTAGCCTTTCCATCTGGCCCGACATTTGAAAGGGTTCTAGTGCTTTCCGCCACGCAACTCGGGCCATTGTTTGGGAGCGTCAAGGACATCGTGTGCTTGTCAACGACTGTGAGAGCAGTCGTCTCGTATTTTTTCTTCACGGAGGCATTTTGCGCAGCAGAACCATCGGTTTGGCGTAAGTTCCCAATTGTGTCGGTGTACTTGCCACCGTCTTCCGTGATAGTGGCACCCTCTACCTTCTTCGTGCTGCTAGGCTTACCGTTCTCCGTATTCTCATTCGACTCGGTAAGTCGGATTCCATCTGTCGGCGTACCGTTAACGCTCACGGTGCCATCAACCTTCGCGTTCGGCCCGATTCCCGTGACGGCAACTCCGTCTTTATCGGTTACCGTCACCGTTTTAATTGGTGCCGGTTGCACAGGTGGAGTCTCCTCCACCTTAACGCCGGCACAGGTTGGCTCGCCTGGCCCCCCGCAGTGCCCATCCGGGTCCGCCTTCGCCAGCGGATTGTTCCGAACGTAAGCGTAGAGATTCAGGCTCTGAGGGACCCTGATGTCAGCGTATGGCACCGCCTCTTGCCTCGCGGACCAATCGGGGATCGTCCAACGTCCCTGGGCGGCGCTGAAGTAGCGCGCGTCAAAATGGTCCAGCCCGCTCTCCCCATCCCGTTCTTTGCCGGCGAAACGCGCACGGTGTTTACCGGCTCCTTATGTGCCTAGGCGCTTTTACCTCTGGCGCAAACTCTTCGCCGTTTGGTTCGATCTCTTGAAACCGGCCGACCGCCCCATTCCAACCGATACCCAGGCCAATGTCCCCACGTTCGGGCCTTCCGTCGCGGCTCATCGAAAACAGAATCAGCGTAAACTGCGAAGCAGTCCGAGAACCCCACTCGGCACCGCGATCGGTGAAGTCCACGCGATAGTAAGGATACGGATGTGCGTCGTCGATAAAGTTGGCTCCCAGATATCCAGCGCCATTCGTTACCTCCCCGTCGACGTTGAGCCCGCTCTCCCATCGGGATCTGTACTCACGGAGAATCTTAAGCTCTGAAATAGGGATGCCGTTTCTATCATCCTTCAGGCCCGGAACACGAACCGCGGCCACCGCTTCCAAACCCGTGCCGCCGGTGAAGTGCCCGCACCGGAGCACTATTGCGTTCGGACCAAGTTCCCTCTTCGCCGCCTGGAGGCACCTCTCGGAATCGTCTCCTCGGATTGACGCGCTTTGTGAAGGACCTTCTTGATCTGGCTGCTGGTGAGCGGGCGTTGGCTTCGAGCATGAATCAGCAAACCAGACGATCAGAATCAAAAACATCATCGTAGAAACGTTCGCCGTTGGCGTCCCCGAGATGCGACGGAGGCCCCGCGCCTCGCCCAGCCCGTTCCCTGAGTCTGCCCCCTCATGCGACGGGGTTCGAATCGAGTTTGGCTTCGTATGTCTCATCCGACGCATCGTCCGTCCGCGTTCTTCAGACAGGGCGGAGTCTTATGCCTGTGCGGATGCCCCTCCGGATTCGGCTTAGAGGAGGGTTGCGACGAACTCTCCCCGAACAGGCTCAACGAGTGCCACCACGATAAGACCCGGTCGTAGACAGACGGCGAAGTCGAAGGATGTCCTGTCTGAGTCCGATCATAGTTGTGCCACAGGCCGTAACCCTTGATTGTCTGAGAACCAAAGGCAGATCCCACTTTGGTTCTCGTCAAGGTCGCCCGCACAACACCCTTGGCTCTACCAGCGGCATGGACCATCGTGATGACACCTGTTTTAGGGTCCACCGATACAACAACACCAACGTGTTTGACGTCTCCGTTACCATCTTGGAAGTAGACCTCATCCCCCGGTCGCACTTGGTCCGGGTTCGTCGTAAAGACGCTGTGGTTGCTCGCGAACAGGTATTGCTGCTCAGCGGTCCTTGGCAAGCCCCCAGGAACATCAGTTCCGGCTGAGTAGCCAGCAAGCCCCGAACAGTCATATGAGTCCGGACCGGTGCCCCCATAAGGCTTGCCGAGCGCCCCAGTCGCCCTATTGACTCGGTCCACTGCGCTAAAGCCTTCATCATCGATGAACCTCAGGGGATTGTTAAGGGCGTAAGAGTATACGTTGAGCGTCTGCGGATCGCCGTTTGGCTGGAGGCTAAGTGGGTCCGGGCTCGTGAACCTTCCCTGCGCCGCGCTCAAGTACCTGGCCCCAAAGTAATCGAGCCC
>PMLB01000398.1 GCA_003158735.1 Myxococcales bacterium
GCGTCGATGGGGTTCATCTGCGCGGCCTTGCGCGCGGGATAGAACCCGAAGATCACACCGATCGCCATGGAGATAGCGAAGGCGACGAAGATCCAGAGTGGCGAAAGCACGAACGGCCATCCCATAGTCGAGGCAAGCGCCAGAGCTCCTCCGATCCCGAAGGCTATCCCGAGCAGGCCTCCGGCCGCTGAGAGCACCATGGCCTCGACCAGGAACTGCAGCAGCACCCTGTTCTCGCTGGCGCCAATGGCCAGGCGGATCCCGATCTCGCGCGTGCGTTCAGTCACCGACACCAGCATGATGTTCATGATCCCGATCCCACCCACCAGCAGCGACACAGCGGCGACGTTGCGGAGCATTCCGGTCTGCGCGTCCGCCGCCTTCTCCTGGGTGGCAGCCAGGTCTGCCAGGTTGCGTACCGTGAAGTCGTCAAGCTGGCCGTCCAACTGGCGGTGCTGTTGGCGGAGGATACCGATTACCTGCGTTTGCGCGTGCGACACCTCGTCGGGCGAGATGGCGGAGACCAGGATGCTGCCGACGTGAATGCGGTCCTGACTCATCATGCGGGACTTGTAGGTCACCCAAGGCATCACCACCAGATCGTCTTGATCCTGGCCCTGCGAGGACTGTCCCTTGCCCACGAGAACGCCGACCACCTGGCAAGGCATCGACTTCACACGCACCACTTGGCCGAGCGGCTCGCTAGAGCCGAAAAGCTGCGTCGCCACCGTCTGCCCGAGCACGCAGACCTTGGCGCCTGAGTCGGATTCACTGCTGTTGAAGAACCGCCCTCGCGCAATGGACCATTCGCGTATGGCAAAGAAGTCGGGCGTGGATCCGTAGACCGTGGTGAGCCAGTTCTGGTTGTCGAGCACGACTTGCACGACGGTTCGGTCCAGCGGTGCGGCGTAACCAGCCGCGCTCGCCCCTTTCATGATAGCCAAAAGGTCGGCGTGGGTGAGGGGCTTGCCGCTGCCCGGTCCGCCGCGCGCCCCGCCCAGCGTACTGGAGCCGGGAAGCACGATCAGGAGGTTGGTCCCCAGTGTCGCGAGTTGCTCCTCGAGCACGGCCTTGGAGCCCTCGCCCGACGCAACCGTCACGATGAGTGCGCCCACGCCGATGATCACGCCCAGCGCGGTCAGCAACGAGCGCATCAGGTTGCGCCGGAGCGCGCCGAACGCGAGCGGGATGATGGACGCGAGCGCTCTCATGCTGCCTTCTCCGGCATGGCGGCCAGATCAGCCACCGCATCGTGGGGGACTTGCGTCTTGTCCGACTGGATTCGCCCATCGCGCACCACCACCAGCCGATCGGCGTAGGCGGCGATGTCCGGCTCGTGCGTGACCATCACGACCGTGATCCCGCTCTTGTGCAGGGACTGAACCAGGCCCAGAACTTCCACCGAGGTGCGCGTGTCGAGCGCGCCAGTGGGCTCATCGGCCAAGATCAGGCGCGGCCGGTTCACCAACGCGCGGGCGATGGCCACCCGCTGTTGCTGGCCACCCGAGAGCTGCGCCGAGGTGCTGTCCTCTCGGCCCGCCAGCCCAACCCGCGCCAGCGCCTCCTTGGCCCGCGTTCGACGCTCGTCCCCCGGCACGTCGGCATACACCAGCGGAAGCGCCACGTTGTCGAGGGCGCTGGTGCGCGCAATGAGTTGAAAACCCTGAAACACGAACCCAAATGCTGAAAGTCGCAGCGCGGAGAGATCACGCTTTTGCAGCGTGGCCACCTCGCGCCCCTCGAAGAGATAGCTGCCGCTGGTGGGCTGATCAAGACAGCCGAGCAGGTTCATCAGCGTCGATTTCCCGGACCCCGAGGGTCCCATGATTGCGAGCATCTCGATCTTCTCGACCGTCAGGTCCACGTCGACCAGGGCGTGCACTTCGACCTCGCCAGTCTTGTAGGTCTTGCTGATGCCGGCCAGCCGGATGATCGGCTCAGCTGCCATGGCCGGCGCCTCCGGCAGCGGGCGCCTTGCCCTTGCTTCGGACCACGTCGACGATCACCTCGCGGCCGGGTTCCAGACCCTCCACCTCAGTCATGTTCCCGTCGGTCACGCCAGTCTTGATGGCGACCCGCACGGCGCGGCCGCCTTCCACCACGTAGACCGCGGCGCTCTGCTGGACGCCCGGGGGCACGACTTTCATGCTGCCCGCTGTGGCTGGCCCAGTCGCCGGCCGGAAACGCAGGGCCTCGTTTGGCACGGCCGTGACCTGGCTCTTCTGCACGATGAGAATCAGCACGTTGGCCGTCATCCCCGGGCGCAGCTTCAGGTCAGGGTTCTCCACGTCGAGCACGACATCGTAGGTCACCACGTTCGACAAGGTCTGCGGCGCGTTCCGCACCTCGTGCACTACGGCGCCAAAGGTCTGATCGCGGAAGGCGTCCACCGTGAATGTCGCGTTCTCGCCGGTGTGGACCCCGCCGATGTCGGCCTCATCCACGGCGGCGTGGACCTGCATGTGGTGCAGATCCTGGGCTATTGTGAAAAGCGTGGGAGCCGTCAGGGTCGCTGCCACAGCTTGGCCCACGTCGATATTCCGCGAGATGACAGTTCCGTCCACCGGCGCGCGAATGATCGAGTGCTGGAGATCCAGCTTGGCTTTGTCGAGCTGGGCATACGCCTGCGCGATCTGCGCAGCGCCGGAACGCGATTGCCCGGCGGTCTGGCCGAAGACCGCCTCGCTCGCGTCCAAATCGGCGCCGCTCACCAGGGACTTGCGCTCGAGCACCCGCGTGCGGTCGCGCACGCTGACGGCGCCGCGCGCGCTCGCATGCGCGCTGGTCAGGTTCGCCTTGGCCTGGGCCAATTGCGCGGTCGCCATCGCCACCGCGTTCTGGAAGAGTGAGGGATCCAGCTCCACCAGGAGATCCCCGGCCTTCACCTGCGAATTGAAATCGGCATAGAGCTTCCAGACAATGCCCGAAACCTGCGCGCCGACCGGCGAAGTGATAACGGGCTGCAGTGTCCCGGTGGCGGTCACGCGCTCGGTGATGTCGGCGCGGACGACCCGCACCGTGCGGAACCCTGATGCGGTGGGATGGCTCCGTCGATACCAAGCGAAGCCAGCGAGGGCGATGAGCGGCACCAGCACCAGCACCAGCAGGGCGATGAGTTTGTTTCGGTGCATTCCCAGCCAAGACTTCTTCGGAGCGATGTTGATCGGGCTGGCGGGTGCAGCGATGGCGAGCGTGGCCACTGGACCGGGCTTCGGCCCGTCTGTCGGCCCTGCGATAGTGCTTGCAGCAATCACTACAATGTCCTTCAGGCCGAAGGAATGAGCACAATGCGTGCCATGG
>PMLB01000318.1:0-266 GCA_003158735.1 Myxococcales bacterium
TCAGTGGCGTCATCAGCGGACGGCACGAAGCTGGTCGCAGTGGCCAATGGCGGTCGCATCCTTACGTCAGTGGATTCTGGGGCGACCTGGGCGGAGACAGGCACATGGCTGGAGTGGCTGTCAGTGGCGTCGTCAGCGGACGGTACGAAGCTGGCTGCCATAGTCGGCAATTTTTGGGGCGAGGACGGCTACATCTATATGTCCGCGGATTCGGGCGCGACATGGACGCAGAGAGATTACCGGCAGTCGTGGTCTTCAGTGGCGTC
>PMLB01000318.1:354-17982 GCA_003158735.1 Myxococcales bacterium
ACTACGGTGCGACCTGGACGCAGCAGACGGGCAGCGGCTCGCAGTATTGGTCTTCAGTGGCGTCGTCGGCTGACGGCACGAAACTGATCGCCTGCAGCAATCCAGGCTACATTTACACATCCTCCGGCCCTGTGCAGTGACCTGGATCGCGATCTGCTCGGTCGGTTGGGGTAAACTGTCGTGCGTGACCGTGACGGATCGGAACGCGAAAGGGGAAGTGATGCGCAAATTGCAACTGCCGATGGCTCTTGGATTCTTGCTCGTTCTCTCTTGCGGAGGGAGCAAGGCGAGCGCGCCTACGGGCACGGGCGGGCGGGTGTCCTCTCCAGGGGGCGCGAATAGCTCGGGCGGGGCTGGCAGCGGCGGCGCGACGGGTGGAACCACCGGAACAGCCGGCGCGGGCAGCGTGCCGACCATCGCCGGCTGCAATATCTTCCCTGCCGACAATGCTTGGAACGCGGACGTCTCTGGCTATTCGCTCGACCCCAACGGCGCGACTTACCTGGCCAACATGTCGCCAACCACCGGCTTTCATCCCGACTGGGGCACGGTGAGCGACGAGTATGGCATTCCATTTTCGACCGGCGCCGGCGCCACGCCGCAGCCGATGACCTGGAACGTCGACTATGGTGCCACCGAGAGCGATCCGCTCCCCTGTACCTCGGGCGGCAACCAGTTCTGCTACCCGATTCCGCTCACCGCTCCCATCGAAGGCGGCCCCACCGCCGATACGGGCAGCGACCGGCATGTGCTCTACATCGACACCGCGGGCGCGCCGAACAATTGCACGCTCTATGAACTGTACAACGCGCAGAATCCCACTGGCACCTCGGGCTGGACCGCGTCCAACGGCGCGATCTTCCACCTCGGATCGGACGTGCTCAGGACCGCTGGTTGGACATCCGCCGACGCGGCCGGGTTGCCAATTCTTCCGGGATTGGTGCGCTACGACGAAGTCATGGCCGGCGAGATTCGCCACGCCATCAGGTTCACCGTCCAGAAGTCGCAACAGGGCTACATCCACCCCGCCACGCACGCGGCTGGCAATTCCAGCACCACGCTGCCGCCCATGGGGCTGCGTCTCCGCCTGAAGGCGTCGTTCGACACCAGTTCGTTCAGCGGTCCGACGCTGGTCATCCTGACCGCGATGAAGAAGTACGGCATCATCCTGGCCGACAATGGCAGCAACTGGTACATCAGCGGCGAATGCAACCAAGGGTGGGCCGACTACATGGACGACCTGGTGTCGAACCTGAAGAAGGTTCACGGCAGCGACTTCGAGGTGGTGAACACCGGCACGGTCTCGACCGTCGGGCTTTGATTGGTTGCACGCGCGGGTTGAGTTTTCCCCCGGACTCTGGGAGAAGGTGGCATGGCAAGACAGAGTGTTGGGTTCGATCCGGATGACTTCTCACGTCTCGCGCGCGAGACAGGCGACAGGCTGCGCCGATCGCGCAAGACTTTGACCTGGGTCGCGCTGGCCATCGTCGCATTCGCGGCTCTCTACGGCGCGTACTACCAGGTCGAGCCCGACGAGGTCGGTCTGGTGACGCGCTTCGGACGTTTCGTGCGCACCTGCAATCCCGGTCCGCACGCCAAGTTCCCCTTCGGAATCGAACAGGTGCAAAAGGTTCCGGTGCAGCGCCAGCTCAAGCAGGAGTTCGGCTTTCGCACCGCCAACGCCGACATTCAGAGTTCGTTTCACAAGGACGACAAGACCCAGGCCGAGGCGGTCATGCTGACCGGGGATCTCAACGTGGCCACGGTCGAGTGGATCGTCCAGTACAAGATCTCGGACCCCTACAAGTACCTTTTTCGCATGCGCGACGTGGAGGAGACCTTCCGTCTCATGACCGAGGCATCCATGCGCACGGTGGTGGGCGATCACAGCGTGACCGAGCTGCTCACCGTGGGGCGCGAGTCCATCGCCGCCAAGGCCAAGGAATTGCTCTCTCACCTTTGCAAGCTCTACGACAACGGCATCTCGGTGCAGCAGCTTATCTTGCAGAATGTGGATCCCCCCGAGGCAGTCAAGCCGTCTTTCAATGCCGTGAACCAGGCCATCCAAGAACGTGAGCGCGCCATCAACGAGGCCTGGGCCGAATACAACCAGGAGATTCCGCGCGCGCGCGGGCTGGCCGAACAGAAGATTCAGGCGGCCGAGGGCTACGCCATCGACCGCGTGAACCGGGCCAAGGGCGACGCCCAACGCTTCAACGCGCTGGAGGAGCAATACCGCAAGGCTCCTGAAGTCACGCGCACCCGCATCTATCTGGAAACCCTGGCAGCGGTCTTGCCGGCGGCTGGCAAGAAACTGATCTTCGACGAAAAGGCCAAAGGCATCTTGCCCATGTTCCCGCTCGGCCCGGTCCAGGAGGGCAAGCCATGAGCCGTCGTTCGATGATCATCGGTGGCACTTTCGCGGTGCTCGGGTTGGCCACACTGTCTTCTGCCCTGTACACGGTTTCCGAAACCGAACAGGTCATCATCACCCAGTTCGGCGAGCCCATGGGGGAAGCGGTCACCCAGGCTGGCCTGCATGTGAAGATGCCGTTCGCACAAGAAGCCAACGTATTCGACAAACGCTGGCTGGAATGGAACGGCAACGCCAATCAGGTTCCCACGCGCGACAAGAAATACATCGGCGTGGAAACCTACGCGCGCTGGCGCATCGCCAATCCCCTGCTGTTCTTCCAGCGCTTGCGCGACGAGCGCCGGGCGCAGTCGCGGCTGGATGACATCATCGACGGTGAGACTCGCAACGTGATCGCCAGTCACGATCTCATCGAGGTCGTGCGCACCACTAACCGCGCCTTCGAGAAGGGCGAGGAGGCGGAAGATATCATGGAGGCCGAGTCCATGCGCCAGGTCGAGCTGGGGCGGGACAAGATCACCCGGCTGATTCTGGAACGGGTCTCCCACGTGGTGCCTGACTACGGCATCGAGCTGGTCGACGTGCAGATCCAGCGGGTCAACTACATCGAGAGCGTGCAGGCCAAGGTCTTTGACCGCATGATCTCGGAGCGCAAGCGCATCGCCGATCGCCACCGCTCCGAGGGACAAGGCAAGAGCGCCGAGGTGCGCGGCAAGAAGGAACGCGAATTGAAAGTGATCGAGTCCGAGGCCTACCGCAAGACCCAGGAGATCATGGGACGCGGTGACGCAGAAGCCACCTCGATCTACGCCGAGGCCTACAACCGCAATCGCGAGCTCTACCGTTTCCTCAAGACCATGGAGACCTACCACAGCACCATCGACAAGGAGAGTTGGCTGGTCTTGTCCACCAGCACGGATGCATTCCGCTACCTGCAGTCGCAAAATGCGGCCGGAACAGGCAAGAGCGTGATTCCCCGCCGATGACGTCCAAGACAGAACCCGATCCCTATTCCGTTCTAGGCGTCGCGCGCACGGCCTCTGAGTCAGAAATTCGCGCGGCCTACCATGCCCTGGTGGCGAAGTACCACCCCGACCGATACCAGGGCAATCCTTTGGAAGACTTGGCCAGCGAAAAGCTGGTCGCCATCAATCGAGCCTACGAGATCCTTTCTGATTCCGCGCGCCGGGCGGCCTACGACAGCGGGCAAGGCTTCGGCCAGGCCTATGCGACAGCCCCAGCTGCGCTCACCCGGAAGCAGATTCGCTGGCTGCAGATCGTGGCGATGCTCCTGATGGTGCCGCTGGCGATTCGCTTCGGTGCGATTCTGGTGCGCGTGCTGGTCCGGCTCTTTCGTGGCACGCTGGAAATCACGAAGCTGATGCGCGGCACACCCTTCGCGGGGGCACTGGTGCTTGTCGCGCTTACAATTTTGGTACTGCTGCTGGTCCGCCACCGACGGGCGAAGAGAAAGACTTAGCGAGCTTTTTTCACCACAGAGATCACGGAGGCCATAGAGCCGGACCGGAAAGGGAAGGGTTGGGTTCTGTCCGGTCCGAACCCTTTCTTGCTTTCCGACCTCTGTGCTCTCTGTGGTGAAGACAGCTAACTCATTCCGCGCTACTTTCCCTCTCTCCGTGAGGTGCGCAGGACGCGGGGGTGATGTACGTCGAAGGCGGGCTTCTGGTTGGGATCGCAGTTCGGGCCAAAACCGTCGGCTTTGAAGTCGTAGCTCAGGCGGCCGCTCAAGCCACCTTTGACCGCCTGAATCTCGACCTGATGGTGGCCGGCGCGGGCAGGAGAACAGTACGACAAGAGGTAGTAGCGCCGGGTGAACCCCTCGATGCGTCGGGCGATCTCCTCGAAGCCGCGTGCGATGTCCTGGGGGTCCTTCGAGGTGAAGGTGCCCGAGCGTCCAATGGCGCGCACCTCGGAGGCATTCACCTCGCCCCCAACGGCAATGGCGTACACGTCGACCGGTGCCTCGGCGACCGCTTCGCGGAGGACCTGGTCCTTGACCCGGCCGGCGTGGTCGGTGCCGTCGGTGAAGACCACCAGGGTACCAAAGCGCAGGGGCGCGCTGGCATGGTCCAACTGATGACCGAGAACCTTGATGGCCTCTACCACCGCGCCGTTCAAGTTGGTCGAGGGATCCTTGGGCCGGTACCAGGCCAGGCTGTTGATGGCTGTCTCGACGCTGGGCGCGCCGAAGCCAACGATGGGTGTGATGTGCGGGCTGCCGTCAAAAGCGTACACCGCCACCTTCTGAAACGAGCCGACGCGTTTCGAGAAATTGACGGCTGCTTCCACCAGCCGGTTGATCTCGGGCGAGCTGACCACCGAGCCGCTCATATCCACCAGCAGCAGGGCGTAGCGCGCGGCCACCACTTCAGGCTGAAGGATGGTTTGTCGGCTCTCGTAGAGCGACACGGGACGGTCGTCTTCGTAGATGCGGAAGTCGTCGGGGGTCAGATCCGCGACAGGATCGCCGCGGGTCGTGTCCACGGTGAAGTACACCGCGATGTTGGACGGCTTCTGCACGGAACGATCCACCAACTGCATGTTGAGACCACCGCATCCCGCGGCCAGGGTTGCCAGCGAGGCGCAGAGCAGAGGGCGAGGCTTCAACGTCATGGCGGCGCAGTATAGGCGTCGCCACGGCCGGTGCGACTAGATTCTCGCGGGAAGGCCGACGCCCCTCGTTAAGCGAAAGCTACTTCTTGAGCTCCGCTTCAATCATGCCTGACACAGCGTCGAAGTTGGTCGGATCCTGCACCCGGGCGCCGTTCAGGAATAGCGACGGCGTTCCGTTCACCGCGGCTTCGCCCCCGAGCTTGACGTCAGCGTCGACGGCGGCGAGGTACTGCTTGGAATCCATGGCCTTCTTGAACGTCGCGAGGTTGAGGCCGGCTTGTTTGGCGTACTTGTCAAGCGAGTCGCGATCCAGTGCGCCCTGGTTCGCGAACATCAGGTCGTGCATCTGCCAAAACTTGCCCTGGGCATTCGCCGCCATCCCTGCCTCGGCGGCCCCATGGGCCTTGTCGTGGAAAGAAAGCGGAAACTGACGAAAAACGAAGTGGACCTTGTTGCTGTACTTCTCTTTGATCTTCTGCGTGACCTGCGCCGCTTTCGAGCAGTACGGGCACTGAAAATCGGAGAACTCCACCATGGTCACCTTGGCGCCGGCCGGACCGAAGAAAGGCGCGTCTCCCTTGGCCAACGTCGCCTGCAAGGCAGCGGCCAGCGGCTTGTTGGCTGCTTCCATGCGCCTGAGGTCGGCCAACACATCGTTGTAGTGCTCGATCATCGAGGTGCAGCGATCGGGCGGGAAGGTCTTGGTCTGCGTCTGGACCATCTTGCAGGTCTCTGTGGTGTCGCCGATATCCTTGCAAAGGCGAGAGGCCAAATGGTCGCAAACCTTGCGCTGGTCCCCGAGCTTCTGCAGGGCATAGCTGATGTCTTTGCTGGCAGCTTTGCAGGCAGCCGGCGACAGGAGTTCCACCGTGGACGTGACACTCTGACATGCCGGCGATTCCTTGCCGGCCTTGGCGCAGATGGCGTTCACGAACTCGGGGCAGGGGCCGGCCGCAGCCTGGGGCGCAGCTGCGCCTTTCGCAGTCGCATCCTTGCCGGCAGACTTGCAACCGAGGGAGAGCGTGCCTGCGGACAGGAGCAGCAGGGCGCCAATGCGCGCGAGGGATGCCTTGGATGTGAGAATCATGAACGTCCTTTTGTTGTTTCGCCCAGTTTGAGACCAGGAAATCCTGGGCGCGCCACCTGCGCGCCAGCGCATTCTGGAGGCTTGCCATTGCAACTGCAAGCACGGCGATTTCTGAGAACAACTCATTTTGCCGTGTCTAGACTTTGGTCGAGGTCGGGCCGCGCGCCTTGGAGAACCCGCGGGACTGCCCCAGCCGCGCGGACTTCATGTGGTCAGCCAGCATCGCACTCAACAACCTGCTTTCTGGTGGCGCGCCCGGCGACTGGGCTACCCATATGCGAGCAAGGGACATCAACGGCGAGGCCGTCGCTCGGATCCTGCGCGTCCGCGCGTGACCGGGCCCCCGCGCGCGCTTCGTGGCTTGGGGCGGACGGGGCGCGTCTCATGGCGGTCAGGCGGGACCAGGCAGTCACGACCGTGGCCGATGAGGTCTCGTCGGCCCATGTGGAGAAGGGCCGCGCGCAGCGAGGGCCAGTTTTCCGGATCGTGGTAGCGCAGAAAAGCTTTGTGCAGCCGACGCTCTTTCTCACCGCGCGCCACGCAAACTTCCTCGCCGCCGCGGCGGTGCAAGGGACGCAAGGGGTTCTTGCCCGAATGGTACATGGCCGTGGCGGTGGCCATAGGGGTGGGCAGAAAGGCCTGCACCTGGTCGGGCCGGAAATTGTTGCGCTTGCACCAGAGGGCCAGAGCCACCATGTCCCGCAGCGAGGTGCCCGGGTGCGCGGCGATGAAATAGGGAATGAGATACTGCTCCTTGCCCGCTTGACGCGAAAAGCGTTCAAACAGGGCGCGGAATTCATCGAACGCGACAATGCCCGGCTTGCACATCTTGGCCAGCGGCTCGGGCTCGCTGTGCTCGGGCGCGACCTTGAGGTAGCCGCCCACATGATGCCTGACCAGTTCTTCGATGTAAGCGGGCGAGGCCAGCGCCAGGTCGTAGCGCACGCCTGAGCCGATGGTGATCTTCTTCACCCCCGGGGCCTGGCGCGCCTGGCGGTAGAGATCAATGAGAGGACCGTGGTCGCTGTCGAGGCTGGGGCAGATGCCTGGAAACAGACACGAGGGCCGGCGGCACGCGGCCTCGAGCAAGGGGTTCTTGCACGCGAGTCGGTACATGTTGGCGGTGGGCCCGCCCAAATCCGAAATCACACCGGTAAATCCAGGCGTCTTCTGGCGCACCGACTCGATCTCACGCAAGACCGACGCGGGCGAGCGGTTCTGGATGATGCGGCCTTCGTGTTCAGTGAGCGAGCAGAAGGTGCACCCGCCAAAGCATCCTCGCAGGATGGCGATCGAGCACTTGATCATTTCATAGGCGGGAATCGATGCCTGGCCATAGCTGGGGTGGGGACGGCGCGAAAATGGCAGATCGTAGACGGCGTCCAACTCTGCCGTGGTGAGTGGCAAGGCGGGCGGGTTTACCAATAGATCGCGGTCGCCGTGCCGCTGCAGCAAGGCGCGTGCGTTGCCTGGGTTGGATTCGAGATGGAGCACGCGTGAGGCGTGGGCGTAGAGCACCGGATCCTCGGCCACCGCCTCGAAGCTGGGCAGGCGGATCGCTTGGCCGCGGTGTTTGCCGCTGGCGCGCCGCCCGATGCTTGTGCAATCGATTTCTTCGGGACGCGGCGCCTTGGCTGGCAAAACCACGGCGGTACCACGCACGTCGGTGATGGCCGCGGCCAGCTCGCCCGCGGCGAGACGATGCGCGATCTCGACCACCTGGCGCTCGCCGTTGCCGTACACCAGCAGGTCGGCCTTGGAATCGAAGAGCATGGAGCGCCGAACCTTGTCCGACCAGTAGTCATAGTGGGCGACCCGGCGCAGGCTGGCCTCGATGCCGCCCAGGATGACCGGCACGTCGGGAAAGGCTTCGCGGCAGCGTTGTGCGTAGACCGTGGCAGCGCGCTCGGGACGCAGGCCAGGCTTGGCGTTGGGTGAATACGCGTCGTCGCTACGCACGCGCTTTTCCGCGGTGAAGAGATTCACCATGGAATCCATGTTCCCGCCGGTCACGCCAAACATGAGGGCCGGGCGGCCCAGGCAGGCGAAGGCGGTGGCCGAGCGCCAGTCGGGCTGAGCAATGATTCCCACGCGAAACCCCTGTTCCTCCAGCACGCGGCCGATCAGGGCCGCGCCGAAGCTGGGATGATCGACGTAGGCATCGCCGGTCACCAGGATGACGTCGCAGCATTCCCAGCCTAGCTGCTCCATCTCGGCGCACGACATGGGCAAGACCGGCGCGACGCCGAATCGCTGCGCCCAGTACTTTCTCCGCGCGAACAGGGTAGGGCGCAAGCGACTGGGAGAGACGATCTGCCAGCGGGCAGGCGCAGTCTTGTCAGTGGGCGTCGGCATGGGAGCGAGGTGGTGCCACTGACTCTGGCAGATTAGCAGGTCAAGTGCGACGGGGTAGCAGTGCGCGGTATGATGACTCTGAGCAATGCATCCCATGACAGGATCGAGGCGTGGCGCAAACTGAACTATCGCTGCTCGCCGTAGACCCGCCGGTAGATGGCCTCGGCGGCCTCCAGCATGGCCGGGCCAGGCTCGTCGAGTAGCTCGGCGGGAAGCTCGATGATTCGGTCGGCCTCGTGGCACGCGGCCAAGTGATCAGCACCAGGAAAGGCACAGACCGCCGCCGACATTCCTTGCTTGGTCACGATCAGGTCGGGCGCCAGATCCAGCAATTGCTCGGCTGAATAGGCAGGCCAGTCGCGATAGCGCTCGGCCGCGACGTCGACCAGGCCGCCTGCGGTCAGGACGTCATGCAACGCGGTTCCCGTGGTGCCGCCCTGAACCTGACTGCCGATGATCGACAGAAAGAGCGCTGTCTTGCGCGTCCGGCCCGCGAGTCCGGCTGCCACGTTGTTCATCCGCTGCTCAAAGGTGTGCGCAAAGTTCTGGCCGCGCTCTGGTTGCCCCAGCAGTTCGGCCAGCGTCTTGGTCGCGCGGACCAGACTGCTGACACCGCGCAATTCGCCCAGATCGAATACCTCGATACCAGCGGAACGCAGCTTGGCAGCTCGCCCCGGCGTGCCGAAACTGTTGGTCAGCACGAGGTCCGGCCGCAAGGCGATCAGCGCCTCGACTGGGCCGAAACCGTCGACGACCAGCTTGCCCTGGTAGCGATAGCCATCCTGCGGCCGCTCGCTGGCAGCGCGGCTGAACGCCAAGATGCGGTCGGGCTCGGCCAGTTCCAGCAACAGGCGATCGGTGACCAGGTTGGTGGACACGATGCGGGCGTAATGCCGTCGCGGCAAAGAATGACCGGTGGAATCGACGAGGCTCGTGCGATCCCGAGAATCAGTTGGGCCAAGTCCCCGGCCGTGGCTGCGGCCAAGTTGAATGGTCAGCGCGATTGCCGCTGCCAGGGCACAGGCATTGCCCAGTGTCGCGCGGTTCATGGAGCCGAATCTTTCTGCACCGGCAGGCGGAAGCCGAACTGAGCTGCAGACACCATCTCGACGCCGTACACCCGGCGCACGGGATCGGCCGAGATGACCTCCGTCGCCGGGCCCGCGGCAACCAGACGCCCACCTGCCAGCAGCAGCGCCTGATCACTCGCCTGAGCCGCCTCGTTGAGTTGATGGAGCGCAACCACGATCAGAGCCCCGCGGTTGGCCAGGTCGCGCAGCAAGTGCAGCAAGCCGAGCGCGTGAGTCACGTCCAGCGCCGCCGTGGGCTCGTCGAGCAGCAGCACGTGCGCTTCGGTGGCCAGGGCGCGCGCCAGCAGCACCAGCCGTCGCTCGCCGTAGGACAGGCGATTGAACGAACGCTCGGCTAAACGGCGCGTATCAGTCAGGTCCATGGCGTGATCGATGGCCGCCTCATCACTGCGACCAGGCCGGCCCCACAAATCACGATGAGCAAAACGGCCATGAGCCACCACGTCGCGCACCGGCAACGCCACGTCCAGCGCCGAATGCTGGGGCACATAGGCCACCAGCCGCGCGCGTTCGGCACGGCCAAGCTGCGAAGCTTGATGCCCGTCGAGTTGCAACTCACCCGAGAACGGCAGCAGGCCTGCCAAAGTTTTGAGCAGGGTGCTCTTGCCCGCGCCGTTTGGCCCGAGCAGAGCCACCACCTGACCCGGCCTCAGGGAAAAGGAAATCCTGTCGAGTAGCACGCGATTTCCCCGCTGCACGGTGAGCCCTTGGGCCTCGATGACGGTTTGCTCAGCCATGGCTCACTTCGCGTTGCGAGCGCGCCAACAGAATCAGAAACACCGGGGCACCAATGATGCCGGTGATCACGCCCAGGGGCAGTTCGGACCGGCTGGGGAAGACGCGCGCGATGACGTCGCAGGCGACGAGAAACGCTCCACCCAACAACGCGCAAGCGGGAATCAGGCGCCGGTGGCGCACGCCCACCAGGGGACGCAGGGTGTGCGGAACGATAAGACCCACAAAGCCCACGTTGCCTCCCACCGCGATGGCCGCAGCGGCCAGCACCGCCACCCAGGTCACGGCCCAGCGTCGGGCGCGGCCGACTTCGACGCCCAAACTGGCGGCCTCGTCCTCGCCCGAAAGCAACAGGTCGAGGTTGTCGCTCCACAGCCAGCAAGCGACGATGCCGATCCCGACCAGAGGCGAGGCCGCGAAAAGCTGGCGAGCGCTGACCCCGCCCACGCCGCCCAGGGTGAAGGACACCACGGCCCGACTCATGTCCCAGGAATCCTGCGCCAGGCTGGTGATGAAGCTGGACAGCGCGAGAAACAGCGACGACAGAATGAAGCCGGTGAGAATGAGAGTCAGGGTGCCGGTGCGCTCGCGACAGAAGCTGAGCACGATGGCCAGCGACAGGCCGGCGCCCACAAGACAACCGAGTGGCAACACCATCTCGGCGCTGACAGCCAGGCTGGCCAGAGGCGAGCCGGAGACCAGGGCCAACATCGCCAACTGTCCGCCCAGGCTGGCCCCGGCTGTGGTGCCCAAGATGGACGGGCTGACCAGCGGATCGCGGAACACGCCCTGGACCACGGCCCCGCCCGTGGCCAGGGCCGCGCCCGCTAGCAAGGCTGCGCCCACGCGCGTGGCCCGCAGGCCGAGCAGCGTCGAGCGCAGTGTTGGGTCGGCCAGACTGCCGTGACCAACCAACAGCGCCAGCGCCACGGCCCCAACCAGGAGCACGAGCAGAACCAGGTAGGTGAGCGCCGTCTTCATGGATCAGTACAGTCCCAGATACCGCGGCAGCAAACCCTTTGCCGGATCGCTGTTCAAAGAAGCCAGCTCGGCCGGCGGCGAGACGCTCACGTCAAACACATGCAGCTTGGGCGATTGCGCATCGGCATCGCCCAGAAACAATCGCTGCGTGGCCGGGTCAAAGACCAGACCTCCCAGCACCCAGGCGGTACTGGCGTCGAGCAGCTTCTGCGGCACGCCGCGAGCGAAGTCGAATTGCCATAGTTGGTCCGGTGCCGAGCCAAAGAGATCGCCGGGCACAATGATGAAGGCGAGGGTGGGGCTAACCACGGCGAGATCAGCGAATGAGACGAAGCGACCAAAGGCCGCGGCCATCAGGGGCTGCACCGTGGCCGGTGACACCGAGGTGTCGATGAGGGCCACGCCCGAGGACTTGATCTGATCGGCGCCGTCGCTGAAGAACCCCGAGCAAGCCACGGCCAGCGCTCCCTGCTGCCCGGGCACCGGAACAATGGCACTGCAGTCCTTGAAGTTGGGTAAATCGATGACCGAGGTGACCGTGTCCGTTGCCGGATCCACGACGACCACGCGGCCTGGCCCGGCCTGCGTGGTCATGTCAGCGCTGAAGTTGTTGAGCGTGACGTAGATCTTGCCGTCGAGAACGCGAGCGCGATCCGGGTTGGGATTGATGCCGACTCCGCCCGCCGCGTAGGGCGCCAGGTCTATGCGGGCCACGGCCTTGCCGAGATCGAGATCCAAGATCAAGAGGTCGCCGCCCTCGTCGAGATCCGACGGGTCAGTCGTGGGACTGGAGTTTGTCATGTAGCGAGTCACGTAAAACTTATTGGGCGACACGGCCACCACGTCGTGCGGGTAGGCCTTGAATCCAGTGCTGACACTCAATTGGCGCACGACCGTGCAGTCCGCGGGATTCACCCACACCAGGGCGCCGTTCGTGCTGTCGATGAGGACCAGCGGATGGCCGGGCAGGGGCGCGCCGGGCAGCACCACGCTCCCGGAGAGTGCCTGAGAAAGTTGCGGCGCCACACTGCCCGAATTGAGGCAGTTGTCGTACGCTAGCGTGGCCGTTGCAGGATCGACGAGGGACAGCAGCGACGAGGTGTAGTCGCTGCTGCCGTGGATGACGGCCAACCCGGTTGGGCCGGCGCTGCCTGAGGCCGTCGGAGCGTCACTGCCGCAAGCCAGGCCGAACAGCGTGGGCAGCGAAAGGATCAAGCCAAGTTCGAGCGGGCGGGATCGGGTACTCATTCCAATGTCTCCTTGTTTGTATCGGGCGTGGACCACTGCATGGTGAGAAAGATCGAGCGGCCGGGCAGGGGATACCCGGTGAAGTCGACGACGGGCGTGTTGGCCAGGTTGTACGCGCTTGCCACCAGACGCAGCCCCCAGTGGGGCGCGCTGATCTGGCCACCAGCGCCGAAGAGCACACGCGTGTTGACCTCGACCAGGTTGGCGGAGTCGAG
Source organism: Myxococcales bacterium (assembly GCA_003158735.1). Classification (GTDB taxonomy): domain Bacteria; phylum Myxococcota_A; class Polyangia; order Fen-1088; family Fen-1088; genus Fen-1137. The sequence goes on from PMLB01000318.1 coordinate 13,075, forward strand.
GTAGTTGCCACCGGTCACGTCCAGGTCGGCGTATAGCCCCCAGCGCCAGCGACCCGCCAGGGGAAGATCGCGCAGCTCGGGCCGCGCATAGGCGCGCAGGCGCGGACGAAAGGAAAGCTGCTTGCCGTAGCTTCCGCTCACGTTTTCCTGGTCGCGGGCATCGGTGAACGTGGTCTGCCCGAAGAACCGAAAACGGCGTCGCCAGTCGACCGTGGCCGAGGTTTCCGCACCCAGGATGCGTGCGCGCCCCACATTTTCCGGCCGCAAGTAGGGCCCGGCCAGGAGGAAGTGAATGAGGTTCCGCGCCCAGACCGCAAACAGCGCGCCGTCCAGAGAAAGCCGCAGCCGCTCGCCTTTGCGGGTCCAGTTCGCGCCGACGTCTGCGTTGGTTCCGCTCTCGGGCACAAGGTTGGGGTTGCCCAGCAGCAGGCCGGTGTTGCCGTAGCGCTCGGTCAGCGAAGGCAAGCGACCGTAGCGGCCCAGATTTGCGCGCAGAGTGACTTGCTCGCTCGCCCATTGCACGAGGGCCAGGCGCGCGTTGGGCAGCCAATAGGTAGCAGGCTGGGTGTCCGCGCCCATCAGCCGATAGCGTTCGGGGCGCGTGATGGTGTCTTTGGCTGCTTCCAGGCGCAGCGACGGGATCACGGCAAGGCGTAGTGTTTGGGTCACCATGCGTGCCTCGACCCCACCGGCGCCTCCAGCGCGCGACCCAGGAGGAATGGAAGCCGCCCCGGGAAGGACGCTTGCCGGAGCGAAACGTTCATAGCGGCCGGCAGCAACAGCAGAAAGCTTCAGCCACCCGGCCAACGGTTTCGATCCCGCCAGCGTCGCGCCCGAGCTGGAAGAAAGGTCACGCGTTTGCGTGGGCACGTTGCTCGACAAGTCGCCGTTTGGGTCGTCGAGGCGCTGCCAGGTCGCGACGTCGTAGAGCTGGGCGCGCAACGAACTGCCTGGCCCGAGATCGTCGTTCGAATCGTACGCCACAGTGGTCAGCAACCGGTCAGTGCCGAGCGACGCTCCACGGGCATTCACCGAGCCTTCCGGGGGCTCGCCCTGATCGCGGTGAAGAAAACTGACCGTGCCCCAGATCTGTCGACTTCCAGGCAGCAGCCCCACCACATGGGCCAGGCCATCAATCTGCCGGAGGGCATTGTTCTGGCGGGGCGTGATGGAAGCGCCGCTGATATTGAAGAGCGTGGCGTCGTCGTTGCGATAGCTGAAGTCGCCGGCCGAGCCCAGCCCGTTCACGCTGGCGAGTGCGCGCAGCTTGCGGCCCGCCCAGCGTGCTTGCGCGCCGGCAAACCCAGTGCCAAAAGAACCGCCGCCCGCGTAGGCGCGCACGCCAGAATCCGTCGCCGCGGCGCTAGACAGCGACACGATGCCGCCGATGGCTGAAGCGCCGAACGCGATGGGGCTCATTCCCCGGTAGACCTCGACCGACTCGAGATCGACCACGGGAATGAGTCCGACGTCCACGCCGCCGCCTGAAGCTGCCGAAAGCGGCACTCCGTCGAAGTACACCTCGACCTGGTTGGCCGATGATCCGCGCAACGAGAGCGTGGCCGCGGAGCCCAGTCCGCCCATACGCGTGACCGACACGCCGGGCAGCTCCGCAAGAAGCTGGGGTAAGTCTTCGGCGCTGCGCGGAGTGCGTGCCGTCGTGATCACAGAAGACGAGGCCGCATCATCCCGGCGTGCCCGCGGCTCGGCCTCGGCCACCACCACGGTTTCGTAGGCGGGCTCGGCCGCGCGCGCGGCCCCGGCGGCCACGCACAGAACCACCGCCGCGAATGCGGCGTTCAGGTGCGAATGGATGTGTTTACGGGCCGCATCGGCGATCTCCGCGCCGGACGGCACCCTTTGGAACCACATGAAAAACCCCCGTTCCGTCGGCGAAAGCGGGGGTCCGTAGCTGCGAGAGCGCGGCGCCCAGTTCCTCCTCGGGAAGGCATCGTGGTTGACGCGGGCAGGTTTCCTGGCTCGTGGGTCTTGCGGCAGAGCCGCTTCGCCTGTTCCAGCCTTCCCAGAGGTTGCCCTCCAGTGGCCAAGATCGGAAAAGACTTCCCACTTACAGTGGCGGGACCGCGCCGGGATAGCACCCTGGGGTGCGCACCGGCTTCCCTTTTCAGCGGGGCCGTCGAAGCCCCGCACCCGTGTCGCTATTCAGTTGTCAATGCGGCGCCAAGCTAGTCTTCACTTTCGGACCTGTCAAGCCGTGGTCTGGCCGCGAGCGTTTTCTGTAGTGCTTTAATCGTTTCTGCTAGTCTGGAAAATATGAGCGCTGAGGGCGAAGGCAACAGGCCCACTCTGGGTCACGAGATACCGGATGTGCTGCCGCTGCTGCCGGTTCGCGATCTGGTGGTTTTCCCGTACATGATTGCTCCGCTGCGCGTGTCGCGGCCCATCTCGCTGGATGCCGTGCAGGTCGCGCTGCAGAACGATCAGCGGCTGTGTTTCATCGTGGCCCAGCGCGAATCGGCTGAAGAGGATCCCAAGCCCAACTCGCTGTATCGCACGGGCACGGTCGGGCTCATCATGCGCATGCGTAAGCTGTCCGACGGTGGGCTCAAGATCCTCATCCAGGGTCTGTGCCGTGCGCGCATCCAGCGTTTCATTGCGGAGCAGCCCAGCTACCGGGTTCGCCTGGATATCATGGAGGAAGCGACGCCCGCCTCCACGGTGGAGCTGGAAGCGCTGGTGCGCACGGTGAAACAGAGCGTGGAGCGGGTGGCGGAGCTGGGCCGCACCGTGCAGCCCGAGCTAGCTCTGGTGCTGCAAAACGTGGACGAGCCCGGTCGCATAGCGGATCTGGTTGCGTCAAATTTGACGCTCAAGCTGGCCGACGCGCAGGCCATTTTGGAGATGGACGATCCGGTGCAGCGCCTGGCCAAGGTGAACCAGGCCCTGGAGAACGAAGTCGGAATCCTGGAGGTGCAGAACCGCATCCAGAGCCGGGTCAAAGAGGAAATGTCCAAGACCCAGCGCGACTACTACCTGCGCGAGCAGTTGCGCCAGATCCGGCACGAGCTGGGCGATGCGGATTCATTCCGCGACGAGATCGAGGACTTGCGCCAAAAAATCGAAGCGGGGGGACTGCCGGCCGAGGCGCGCGCGGAGGCGGACAAGCAGTTGCGGCGCCTGGAACAGATGAGCCCCGAGAGTGCCGAGGCGGCGGTGGTGCGCAGCTACGTGGATGCCATGGTCGAGCTTCCCTGGAAAGAACCGGGCGAAGATCCGGTGGATCTGCGTACCGCGCGCACCGTGCTCGACCAGGATCACTACGACCTGGAGCACGTGAAGGAACGCATCCTCGACTACCTGGCGGTGCACAAACTGCGCCGCGGGGTCCATGGTCCGCTGCTTTGCTTTCTCGGCCCGCCTGGCGTGGGCAAGACCTCGCTGGGGCGCTCCATCGCGCGGGCCCTGGGTCGCAAGTTCGTGCGCATCTCCCTGGGTGGCGTGCGTGACGAGGCCGAGATTCGCGGCCANNCACCGCCGCACCTACGTGGGCGCGCTGCCGGGGCGCATTCTGCAGGGGATGAAACAGGCGGGCAGCAAGAACCCCGTGTTCATGCTCGACGAGGTCGACAAACTGGGCTCTGACTACCGCGGCGATCCCTCGGCAGCCTTGCTCGAGGTTCTCGATCCCGAGCAGAACCACGCCTTCCGCGATCATTACCTGGGTGTGCCCTACGATTTGTCCAAGGTAATGTTCATTGCCACCGCCAATCTGGCGGACACCATTCCGCCTCCCTTGCGCGATCGCATGGAGACCCTGCGCCTGGCCGGCTACAGCGAGGAAGAGAAACTGGCCATCGCCGAGAAGTACCTGGTGCCCAAGCAGATTGCTGAGGCTGGCCTGAGNNGCGCAGCTGGCACGCAAGATGGCGCGGCGTCTGGTGGAGAGTGGCCAGGCACCGGCCAGCGGTCGCAAGGCCAAGGCCAGCCGAGTCACAGTGACTGCGGATGACCTGGCCAAGCTGCTGGGACCACCCAAGTTCATTCCCGACGAGCGCCAGCGCGCTGACGAAGTTGGGATCGCCAACGGCCTGGCGTGGACCCAGGTCGGTGGCGAAGTCCTCCACGTCGAAGCGCAGATGATGCCGGGCAAGGGCAACCTGATCTTGACCGGCCAGCTGGGCGAGGTGATGAAGGAATCGGCGCAAGCGGCGTTGTCATTCGCGCGGGTACAAGCCACGCGGCTGGGGCTGCGCAGCGATTTCCTTTCCGATCGCGAGATTCACATTCACGTGCCCGCGGGCGGCGTGCCCAAGGACGGTCCCTCGGCAGGGATCACCATGGCCTGCGTTCTGGTGTCGTTGGTGTCCGGGATTCCAGTGCGACGGGATGTGGCCATGACTGGAGAAATCACCCTGCGCGGGCGGGTGCTCCCAGTCGGTGGTCTGAAAGAGAAACTGCTGGCGGCGGTACGCGCGGGTATGCGCGTGGCCATCGTGCCAGCCACCAACATGGCGGAGTTGAGCGAACTGCCCACTCACCTGCGCGAGCGGATCAAGATCCAGCCGGTGCACAGCGTGGATGAGGCCTTGCTTATCTCGTTGACCCGGCCGCTAGCCCATCCCAAGGCCGCGGGCCACGGCGCCTCCCCGCGCGGGGCCAACGTGGTCACGCCGCCTCGCCGTGGCGGCGCGGCGTAGTACCGGTTCGCCACGAGGAGCACCGAGGTCGCCCTCTCAGGCGACTCAGACTCTAGTTGCTAAGTCCAATCACCAATGAGACGTCGTCGATCCAGACTCCGAACGTGCCATTTTTCGGAATCTGGAACTGCAGCTCGAAGATGGTTGACCGGTCGAAGCCGCCCCCTGAGCGGCCCCATCCGTCCTGGGAGAGTGAATTGAAGTAGACCGTGTACTTGGTCCACGAAGTCGTGAGGTTGGTTATGCGGTA
>PMLB01000355.1 GCA_003158735.1 Myxococcales bacterium
CAGCTGCCCGAGGATTGTGAGTCCCGCGGCGGGGTCCATAGCGGCGTGAAATGTGCAGGCAGGAACAAGGGCGCGGAGCATACCTCACTGGCCGTCTGGCCGTCTTGGCGAGCAACTCGGCAACCCGCCTGCTTCGACGTGGCGGGGCCTGGCGCTGCGGGACTCCTCCCTCGGGTACGGGCTCCCCCGTCGTCCGCGTCGCTCTAGCGCGGCCTGCGTCAACCGAATTCCATCGCTCCGCCGCTATCTCAAGCCACGCACCTTTTCGGTCTAGGCGCCGATAACAGTCACTGCCATGATTCGGCGCCGGATGCCTATCGTCCTTCCCCCGTTCGAGGATCGCCTGCGCAAGGCCGTCGCGCAGTACTGGGGCACGCTCGAAACGCAGGCGCAAAAGCAGAGACACGGGGTGGACCATGGTCGTCGCGGCGCCGTCACGGGTGGCAAACAGATGAATGGGTTCGCCGAGCTGGTGGATTGGCTTCTGCGCCAGAACGGCCTGGGCGAGGCCAGCATCTACGTGCGAACCAAGCGCGAGCTTCCGGGCTTCTTCAGGCCGACGAAGGACTGGGACATGCTGGTGGTCCATGAGGGCCACCTGATTGCCGCCGTGGAGTTCAAATCTCAGCGTGGACCGTCATTCGGCAACAACTTCAACAACCGCACCGAGGAGGCCATCGGAAACGCCACCGACCTCTGGACGGCGTTTCGCGAAGGCGCCTATGGCAAGGGTCGGCCCCGGCCTTGGCTGGGCTGGGTCATGCTGCTCGAGGACTGTGACGGGTCGGCGCGGCCGGTGGCGGTGGCCGAGCCACACTTCAGCGTGTTCGCAGAATTTCGGGGCGCGTCCTACTGCCGCCGCTACGAACTGCTGCTGCGCAAGCTGGTCCACGAGAAACTCTACGATGCGGCTGCCTTTCTGACCTCGACCGAGAAGGGCGGGCCGCGCGGAAACTTCACCGAGCCCGCCGAGGACCTGACCATGAGGCGGCTCCTGGCCAGCTTTGCTGGTCATGTCGCCGGCTACCTGGCTGCCATCGAGTAGCATCCATGCAGCTCTCCATGCACCTTCCGATCAGCTTCCCGAAAGAGGCGTACGAGTACGGGCGGCGGTCGTCGGGCGAGACCCATGGGGTGGTGCTGACCAAGCCGCACATGGTGGAGCTGATCCTGGATCTGGCGGGCTACGCGCAGGATCGCGATCTGGTTCGGATGCGCCTGCTTGAGCCTGCGTGCGGCCATGGCGCGTTCCTGGTGCCGGCGATCGGGCGGCTGATGACAGCGGCCAAGGCAGCCAGGGTGAAGCCGGACAAGCTGGCCGATTGCGTGCGCGCGTTCGACATCGACGAGGAGCACGTGGCCATCACGCGCGCCGCTGTGGTGGAGACGCTTCGGCTGCACGGCGCCGATGACAAAACCGCTGCTCACCTCGCCCAGATGTGGGTCCGCCATGGCGACTTCCTGCTGGCCCCGGCGCAGGGCACATTCGATGCCGTGGTCGGCAACCCACCGTACATTCGCATCGAGCAGATCGCACCGGCGTTGCAGGCCGAGTACCGCGCGCGCTACCAGTCCATCTACGACCGCGCCGACCTGTATGTCGCCTTCATCGAGCGCGGGCTCGACCTGCTCGGCCCGCGCGGGGTTCTGGCCTTCGTGTGCGCGGATCGCTGGACGCTGAACCGCTACGGCGCGCCTCTGCGGCGGCTGGTCGCCGACAAGTACCACGTCCAGTCCTACGTCGACCTTCACCAGGCGTCACCGTTCGAGTCAGAAGTGAGCGCGTATCCCGCCATCTTCTCCATCGGCCGCCAGTCCACGGGTCCAGTCATGGTCGCCAGGATGGCCACCGGCGCCCCGGCCGAGTGCGAGGCGATCCGAGCTGCCATCCATGGTGGCCGCCGCCTTGGCGCCGGCGCGGTCGAATTCTACCCGACCTGGTTCGAGGGCGACGCGCCCTGGATCGTGACCTCGCCCGAGCAGAGCGAGACGTTGCGCCTGCTCGAGACCAAGTTCGCGCCCATCGAGCACAGCGGCCTGGCCCACGTCGGTATCGGCGTGGCCACCGGCTGCGATCAGGTCTTCATCGTGGGCAAGGACGCAGACATCGAATCCGAGCGCCTCTTGCCGCTGGTCATGCGCGACGACATCGAGCGCGGCCAAATCCGCGACGCTGGTCGATTCGTCATCAACACTTTTCGCGACGAGGGCGGCCTGGTCGACCTTCACGACTACCCCAAGCTGGCCCGTTACCTGAAGGCCAACTCACCATCCATCAGAAAACGCCATGTGGCCAAGAAGGCACCGGCGAACTGGTTCCGCACCATTGATCGCGTGTACCCCAAGCTGGTCGGCACGCCCAAACTGCTGATCCCCGACATCGCGGGCGCCAACGAGGTGGTCTTCGACAAGGGCCGCTTCCACCCCCACCACAACCTGTACTTCGTGACATCCGACCACTGGGATCTCGAGGTGCTCGGCGGCCTGCTCAGCTCCCGCGTGGCGCTGTTCTTCGTCTGGTCCTACGCCGTGAAGATGCGCGGCGGCTACCTGCGTTTTCAGGCGCAGTACCTGCGGCGAATTCGTCTGCCAGCGCCCGAGAGCCTCGCCGCCGCCCTGTGCGCGAAGATCAAGAAGGCATTCCGCACTCGCGATTTCGCGGCCCTGGACAACCTGAGCCTTCAGGCCTACGGGCTCGCGGAACTGCCTGCGTTCGATTTCGTGGATACGAGAGGGCGGTAGCGCCGAGCGGCCGGCCTTCATCTCATCGGTCGGCGGGCGGCTTTGGGCGTCCACAGAGGTTCCTGGGTCGGAGGACGTCGGCCCTGCGGGCGCCCCGGAACGCGTCGGCGACCTGCTTGACGGACCAGGCGGCCGGGGCCTTGGCGGCGAGGTCTCGGATGGCGGCGCTCCGATGGCCAGCTTCCTGGGCCGGGGCGGGCGGCGCCCTCCACCGGCTCCATGTTGATGCGCAGGCAGTTCCCGTCCAGCCTCTCGAATCTCGGGTGGCGCCAGGATGGACACATGCCAGCCTGTGGCCGTGGGAGTTTTTGCGGCGCACGGCAAGCTTGACGACGCAGCGATAAGAAGCATAGCTTCTCCGCCTTCAGACCAAGAACGACCGCGGGAAATGGCTAAATAGCCGGTTGTCGTGACCAGCTTCTGATTGACGGTTCCCCTCTTGGTGTCCAGAAACAGATCGCTGGAATTCTTGCACAAAGTCGCGGAGATGAGCAGCTTGAATCTGCGTGTCTGAGCGGGCAGCGTGGCCATCAATGCTTCCGGCAACGCTCCAATTTCTCATCACGTTCGCGTCCAACGCAACGACGTTTTCCAGAAGATGCTCTAGTGCGCATCTGAGGGTGTCGTTTGCTGCGCTACGGCAATACGGCGAGCGCGCCGGTCGGCTTTTACGCCAACGGCACGTATTTCCTCCTCGGGACGCGTCCGTCGGCGGCGTTCAGTTACGACACCTACGGGATCCGGATCCAGTCCAGCGACGGCACACTTCTGGATCCGGACGATGATTTCAACCAGCGCTCGGGCGGCGTGCTGCTTTGCCAGGGCTATTACCCGGGCGTCCAGAGCGCGGATTTCGTGGGCCGGGCAGGCTTCGCGACGGTCAATGGCGGCTCGGCGACCAGTGGCTTCCGGTTCACCCTGTCGCCATTTGCGCGCGTCGGTGCCGTCAGCAGCGCCGACGTCTCGCTGGGTGCGCACGCGCCCACGATGGTCAAGCCCGTCGGCACCAACCTCCTCGCGCTCGATGGCGGAATGCTCGACGTGTTCAAGGTGGCCGGGACCCCGTTCTCGGTCAGCTACACCAGCCAGGCGATCGCCATCCCGCGCACGCCCGACGTTTCCGAAGTGTCGGCGGCCTATACGGGATCGCGCTTCCTGGTCGCGGCCAGCGGGATGGTTCCGACCTTCCTGCTCGATGATCACGGCACGCTGGCGCCCATCGCGGGCGTCGACCCTGGCGGGCAGGTCGCCGCGAACGGTACCGATTTCCTGCTCACCCACCTGCGCTCCGAGACGGGGGCGAAGATCTGGCCGCTTTCCGGGTTGACCGGATCGTCCACGAATTCGTTCTTTGCCAGCGACGGGCAGTACTTCATGGACATTTACCAGGCGTATGTCGATCTCGACAACCAGACGTCGGCGGTGGCGCTGCTGCCCGGCTCGGGCAGCACCGCATTGTCCTTCTCGCTCCCGCAGGTGCCGGGCAATGCGTCGCTGCGGGGCGCGTGGTGGGACGGGCGGTCGTACCTGGTTGGGCTCATGTACGGCAACACTGACACCGGCGATCCGAACGCGCGCTTCGCGATGACCCGCTACTCGTCGGGCATGGAACTGCTCGACACTGAGCGCGGCGATGGGCGCGACGTCATCCCGGACAAGTTCCACCCCGGGATGGAGGTGGCTCCCGTGCTCGCCAGCGACGGCCGTGGCAAGAGTTTGGTCGCGTACCTTTACGCCGATCCACTCTACGGCGGTGTCACGCTCAAGGGCGTGATAGTGCAAGACAGCGGCTACCGGAGTGGCCTTGTCGCCACTGCCACCTGCAACAGCGGCGACTACTTCGACTTCGGTGGCTCACGATCGATCGAAGGCGGCGGCGTGGGAACCGATCCGGCGAGCTGCGACCCGCTTGTCACCGCGTACTTTGCGGCCGTCGAGGAGCAGACCGACCTGGAACTGGGGCGGAACTACCTCACCGAGCTCGGCGAGCCCGCGCCGAAAGATTGGGAGACCGGGTTCATCAGCCTTTTCGGCGCCGTCCCCACCACGTTTCCGGTCAGCTACCCCGTCGGTGGCCAAATGACCGCCGGGACCGCGTCGATGGTTTTTGGCACGAATGACAACCGCGTGTCCTGCGAAGCGACCGGCGGAACCGTGACGCTATCCACGTATGGGCCCGTGGGTGGCCGCATCGTCGGGTCGTACTCGGGCGTGAGCTGGGGCGGGACCGCGTGTCCGGGGACCGCGTCGGGAGCCTTCTCAATCACGCGCGACGCGGATCACTACTAGGAGCGTGTTGCGCACAGGGCACCTGGCACCCTTCGCTTCGCTCAGGTCGGCAACAGAGACCCCAAATCTGCGGCAGATTAGATCGCAACGATCAGCCAGGCGAGAGGCGCGTGAGCAACATTTTCGAGGAGGCTTACGGCGTAAGTGCCACGAAGGCTTCGGTGATGATCATGGTCAGGCGAGTCCACCGCATGAGGAACGAGGAACGTCAGGTTGGAATGAGGAACGTCCCTCATTCTAATGAGGAACGCCCGAGTGGACAGGAGCGGACAAGTTGGCCCCGCCACAAGTTCAGACCGTAAGTGCAGAGCCGTAAGTGCAGACTTTGGCCGCTCGTGGGCGTTGGCGCGCTGCTCGGTCCCTCGTTCGTTCCTCATTTTGAATGAGGGACGTCGAAATCGGCCACCGCGCGCTGTAAGTACCCGGAAAGATTGTAGCGGGGCCACGATTTTGAACTTGGGACCTTCGGGTTATGAGGCCCATGACTGCGCAATCCGGGCCCAATGATTTCAACAATATCGGAAAGTTGCAATTGAATCGAGTGGACAGGAGCGGACAGGAGCAGACAGGAGCGGACAAATTCCGTTCCTCATTTGTTCCTCATTCCCGGCAATGAGGGACGTTCCTCATTGGGGGCAAGAGAGGCCGTTTTGCGATGTTTTGCCACAATGAGGAACGTGCGTGGCCGCATGAGGGACGTTCCTCGTAGGCGTCAGGCCGCGGCTTTCCAGTCTTCACCTTGCAGCTTCACCTTGATGTGACTCGGCTTCGCGGTTGAGCCCAGCCGCGCGAATAGACCGAGATCGGGCCGAGCCCGCCAATCCTGCAACAACACCAGGGTGCGCAGCAGACGATCCGGTACTTGTCCAATCGGTTCCCGGCCGGTCTCCCAGCGCGAGACCGAGGTCTTGGATACGCCGAGATGCCGGGCCATCTGCTCACCCGTCATGTCGAGATGATGGCGCAAGAAGGCCACTTCCGAGGCTGCCAGACGGCTCGCCTTCCTGACCACTGCTTCTGCGACTGCGCGATGCAGACGGGCTGGAGCGTGAATCGCTACGCTCTCGGCGCCGCAAACCGGACAACCCATCACTGTCGCGTTCTCCAGCGTGACGGACAGGCCACCCTTGAATCGGTAGCGGTAGGGGCGCCGTTCGGTTCGCAAGTGTGCTCCGCACTCCAGGCAGGACATCGCGCCGCCTTGCGCTTTCTTTTTGGTCTTCATGGTGACGTCCCTTTCATTTTGTCCGCCACGCCGTAACTACGACCGTCCACGTTTCGGTGCGCAACGTGACCACCACATATGTCTTGGACCGCCGCACCCGATACCGCCAGGAGCCTGGTTCGAACTCTCCCGGCTCAACAACGCCACCCTGAAGTACTCCCATCACTTCGCCCTCGGTGATGTTGTCCTTCGCCATCTCTTGGCGGGCGTGTGCCGATAATTCAACTGTTCCCACCACGACGAGAGCTAGCGGCAGGCGGAAGTGGGAGTGGCACAGAGCGTCCTGGTCCAGATCCGATCGTCCCTATGGTCGCCATCGGCTGGCTGTGACGCGATGAACCTATCTTCAGGATTGTGCGTGGTGGAACCTTCCGCAATCCGCGGCGAAGCATGGTCCGCACAGAGTTTTTGCGGCGCACAGGCGGGGTGAGCGACGCCGATGATCTGTTGGACAGTACGGGTAGCGGCGAATGAGGACTCGTGCTTGAATACGCGCGCTCATTCATAGGTAGCGTGAGAGGAGGATCGTCATGGGACTGATTGCACCTGGAAACCACGGATTTGTCGGCGGGCTCACCAAGCTGAAGTTCGATCAACCAGTGTCGAATCTCGAACTCAGACTGAACGGGGCGACCTTTCACACAGCGGAAGGTGATGACGGCCCCGCCGACACCTTCACCGTCGATCTCAACAACATCGTGCCCGATACGCGGCTGGAGATCGCAGTCACGTATCGCCAGGCGGACGGCACCGCTACGAGCGAGACTGTCGTGGTTTGGAAGCCTCGGCATGATCTCGGGGGAATGGGGGCCACGGTGGTTCGCGTGGACGGCCAGATCGCCGGCGTGTTTTTCAAGTTCTGGCTGCCACAAGTCAAGAACGTCTTCGTTCGTGGGTCGTTCAACGGATGGCAGGATGCCAATCGACTCGATCCTTTGGGCGACTCGGGATATTGGTTCGGCTTCAGCTCGGAGGCGCGTCCGGGCGATGATTCGCGTCCGGGCGATGACTATCGATTTTTCGTCTACACGTTCGATGGGAAACAATCCGAGGTCTCCGACCCCGCTGCTCGCCAGACCATCAAGACCGATCACAACGAAGCCGCCGACGCCCAAGATGCGAACGCCGTGATCGTCGATCCGGTGGCCTTCCAGTGGCAGCACGATGGGGACTATGTTCAGGAACGGAGCGATCTGCACCGCTACCTGATCTATCAGGCACATCTGGGAACCTTTCTCAGCTCCGGTCCGGTGGACCAGCCCTATGAGACCTTCGTTACCCACGCGCCGGGTGCCACGCCCGCGACCCAGCGGGGTAGTGCTCGCGACAAGCTCGCATACGTAAAGGACTTGGGGTTCACGGCCATCGAGCTTCTGCCCATCCACGAGGCCAACGGCAGCAAGAATGCCGGCTACGACGCGAGCTTCTATTATGCGGTGGAGACCGCCTATGGTTCCCCGGACGAATTGCGCATGTTCGTGGACGAGGCCCACGGGCTAGGGCTGGCCGTCATCTTCGATTCCGTCATCAACCACCTCACCGCGGATCCATCCCACTCGTCCTTCTCCCAGGAATTCATTCGGGGATGGTATTCGCTGCCGGACGCGCCGTGGTCCAACCAAAGACAGTGGGGCGGGTCGAGCTGGGGTCCCTCGCCCTATTGGTACCGGGTGGAGATCGCCAATCTGTTGACGGATTGCATGTTGATGTACTTCAACGAATTCCATGTCGACGGTATCCGATTCGACGCCACCACCACCATCCCACACTTTGCGCTGCGACCCTTGATCGAGCGTCTGCGGGCCGATCCACGTGGCAGCGGAGCCTATCTTATTGCCGAACATCTCACGCCCGATCCGCTGCCCTATGTGGTCGGCGACCTTGGTTTTCGAGGTGGATGGCACAAGCCTACTTTCGATACGGCGATGGGGGGTGTCCTGCAGCCGCCGGGGCGCGGTGATCTGGATTCGTTGCGCAGGGTCGTGGAATCCGACTACCAGGGCGAGCCCGCCACGGCCATCAAATACCCGACCGGTTCGCACGATGAGACGTGGATTGCGCACGGTGGTATGGCGTTGGCAAAGCGACTGGGCGGCGCATCCAATCCCTACGTGCAGATGAAGATGCGCCTCGCGTGGGCGCTTGCCGTGTGTTCGATCGACACACCCATGATGTTCATGGGCACGGAGTGCATGGAAGACACGGGATGGGATACCGATGATGGGTACGGCACCATGAATTGGTTCCCAGCTGTGGGAAGCCGCGGTGGGAACTTCAAGCAGATGATCCGGGACATCAATCAGCTGCGGCAGACCCACGCGGCGCTACGTGGAGCCAACATCGATGCCAAGTTGGTCCATTGGGACAACGACAACGGCGTAGTGGCGTACAAGCGATGGGATCAGTCTGGTGGCGTCTTCCTGATCATGATCAACGTTTCGGATCACAACTGGGGCGCGCGCGAGTACCAGGTCTCCACGGACACACCTAACAGCGTCTGGCATGAATGTTTTAACTCCCAGTTCGTCAACTATGGGGGATGGACCGGGGCCTGCAACTCGGACGGGACGTTCTATCCACGTGCGGATGGGGCCGGCCTGCTGCAAGGGATCAACGTCGCGAAATGGTGTCTGTTGATCCTCAAGCAGCAATAGACCGCGAGCAGGCTGACTCGTTTCGTTCTCGTATCCAGGGTCGAACCGCGTCCGTCGAGTAGGGTTCTGTCGGCCGTGAAACGAAACATGGCACCGGCCACGAAGGCGCCCAGCGCCACGAAGGCTTCGGTGATGACCGCAGGAATGGTGGAAATTCTGCCGCAGGTCCGCCATGGCGCAATAGGGACAGCGACGCCATGGCGCGCGCCAGGCGATCTACCGTCTGATTAAGACGGTACACACCCTTTTTGTATCGCGACAGCGTCTCGGGTGAGGAATGGTCCAGAGATGGCCGGTTTCGCTACTGGAAGTGTTAGACAGCGCGAAGGCGCAGCGTGAACCCAGAGGTTTGAGAGGAGTCACCATGGAACGATACCTGACGGCACGACGACCGCTAACTTGGTTGCTAAGCGAGATGGAGCCGCGCGGGCTCGGTTCGGTTCTGCTCGTGGCAATCCTGGCTGGCTGCTCTTCTTCAAGTTCACCAGGCGCATCAGGTGGCAGCCGGGGCGGTTCAAGTAGCGTCGCACCAACAGGTGGCAACACCAATGTCAATGGCGGTCAGACTTCCGTCGGTGGTGCCAGCGCCACAAGTCTTGCAGGCGCAACAGCGACGGGCGGCTCGATCAGCCCGGGTGGAACGACCGCCAGCATCGGGGGGACCACGGGCGTTGGGGTCACGACGACAAGTGGCGGTACAGGAAGTGGCAGCGGAGCCACGGCACAGGGTGGGATCACAGCATTGGGCGGAACCACGACCTCCAGCGTAACCATGAGTTCTGGTGGGACCACGGTTCTCGGCGGAAGTACGGCCTCTGGCGGAACTACGATCTCGGGCGGCAGTACGGTTCAAGGAGGAAGTAGGGCCAGCGGTGGCAGCATGGGTCAGGGCGCAAACGCAACTGGAGGCAGGGTTGCAACAGGTGGCGTCATGGGCAGCGGAGGGCAGGCGACCACAACCGCAACGGGCGGAGCCAAGTCAACCGGCGGCATGGTTGCAACTGGCGGCAGTTCTTCGGGCTCGAGCAACCCGGATGGTGGCCTGCCTTCAAATACGGGAGACTGGCATTGCGTCAACTGGTCAGATCCTGGCGACAACTACCAGACGGGCAATATTCAGCCGACCGGGCTCTCTGCTACTACGGATACCTACGCCACGGCCCTGGCGACGGCCAATGCGATCTTGTCCGGCTTCCAAACGGTCCTGAAGGCCAATTCCATCCGAGTGGGGATCAACGAGCCCACGGTGTCAGGTACCTGGTGGACGACGGGCTACAAGGCCATCATCGACGCAGCCACCAGCCAGAACTTCAAGGTCATTCTGGGCTATTGGGCTCACCACAATGGCAAACCCGACGACGTGACCGCCTTCAACACCATGTGGCAAACCGTCATCACCACNNGTAACAACCCCCTAGTCTATTTCGATATCGGCAACGAGCCCTACGGGTATACCGAATCGGCATGGGCTGACTTGGTGGCGCAATGGCTCGCCCTGTTCCCCAATCTTCCCAGGGCGCGGGTCCTCGTGGCTGGGGTCGTGACTGGAAACGGGTGGGATGCCGATGTGACGCAGGTGGGGGCGGACTCTCGTCTGAACGGAACCTTGCTGAACCTTCACGTGTATCCTTCGAACAGCAACTCGCTCACCGCCGCAGGCTGGGAGCAAGTCATCAAACAGAAGGTGGGCGCCTATTCTAGCCGGACCGTCGCGACGGAATGGGGAGCGCCGCTGAGCGGAGGGGTCGTTTACAGCGGCACTGGCACCCCCACAGACGTCAACGCCGCCTACATGATGGGGGTTCCGGAGCAATTCAGGGCCTATCCGATGGGTGGTTGTCTTTGGGCTGGCTTGGAAGGCGCGAACGGCATGGGCCTCACCAAGATTAACGGATCGGGGTCAACTCTCACATTGACCGTGACCAACGCTTCCGCCCTCGCCCGGCTTCAGTATTCGTGGGGCCTGTAGCCGGCGATGAGCAGACGGAGGACGTTGGGGGTAGACGGCAATTGCCATCCGTCGAAATCTGACGGTCGACGGGTTTTCGCGGGATAGGGTCACGGCTTGCGCTTTCCGGGGCGTCGGCGCGGGGCGGTTGGTGGGAGTCTCCGTCGCGGTCGAAGTTGTGGGTGTCGCGCCAGGAGTCGGCGTCGATGTCGACACGGTGGCAATGTTGTGCGGTCGACCAGAGCAACGACACAGGCCGCGCCGGGAAAGACGGACTGCTGAACTACTACCATCGGGAGGCCGCGTGAGACTCGGCGATGGATTTCCGGACAGCAAGAGGGAGATAGAGATCGAGTTCGGCCCGGCAGGTTACCTGCGCACTGGGAGACAGTCCTGGTTGGTGGCACCCGCAGCCATCGCGAACCTCGGAGTCGCAAACGGGTGGGAGTGTCGTCGCTCGGCTCGTTTCAGCCGGACAGCTACTGGCCAGGTCGGTCGAAGTCTGGGAGCTTGCCAGAACTGTTGAGGGCGACCGCTTGGCGAACGAGCGCCTTGAAGTCGGCCTCGTCGACTTCTTCTCCTTCGTGGATGTCGATCGCGCGGCGTGCGTTTCCGTCGAGACTCGAGTTGAAGAGACGGGCCGGATCCTTCAGAGACGCGCCCTTGGCGAAGGTAAGTTTCACGACCTTCTTGTAGGATTCGCCTGTGCAGATGATGCCGTCATGCGACCAAACCGGGGTGCCCATCCACTTCCACTCCTCGACGACGCGCGGGTCTGCTTCCTTGATGAGCTTGCGCATTATGCCGAGAGTTTCCCCGCGCCAGTCCCCGAGTTCGGCGATTCTTTTCGAAATGAGCTCCGATGCCGACCCACCTTGGCTCGCGCCCGACTTCTTCATGTTCCTATCCTCGCCAGCGCGCCTGCATGGCTATCCCGCTGCTGTTCCCAGAACCGCTTCGGCCACGGACTTCAGAGCGGCGAGCCCGCGCTCAAAGTCACCGCCCACCATCTTGTCCATATTCATCACCAGGTGAAACAGCTTGCCCAGAAGGCCATTGTGGCCGTCCATGGCCCAGGTCGTCCTGGTCTGCGTGGCCACTGGTATCAAGGTGAAGGTCACCGTGTTGGTGGCAATGAAGGGCTTGATGAACTCCAATTTCACGCTGACCGAAGACGGCAAATCGCTACGTTCGATGGTCATCCGCCCTTGCCCCACCTTGCCGTTGTCGCTCTTCCAGACGTAAGTCGCGCCGGCTCCTGCCGACGGTCCCGAGAACGTCTTTTCCATCGTGGGGTCGAGCTTCTCCCACGGCGACCAGGCGGCCCATGAGTGAAAGTCGTTCACTTGCGCGAATACGCTTTCGGGCGACGCCGAGATGAGGATCGAACGCTCAACATGAAACGTCGACGGACGCGTGGCGACGACGATTGCCAACACGACCACGACAATAGCCAAACCGAGAAGAAGCTTTCCGAGCATGCTTGTACCCTCGCCGGATCGAAGCTGTCCTTTCACTTGTTCTGATGCCGGAAGCCCCTGGAAGGATCCTCGCTCTTGAAACGGAAAAGCAAGATATGGTCAAGGTGAAGCTCCCGAAAGACAGTGACTGCATCGGGCACTCATGAACCGACCCCACCGGGTCGTTCAGCAACGAGACCTCACGTGAGAATAGTGATTTCTCTGGCCATCCTGGCCTCGATCGCTGCCTTCGAGGGGTGCTCATCAGGCGGTGGCGGTTCGACCACGCCCGCGCAGACCGGTGGCAGGTCGGGAAGAACATTGAGCAGCGGCGGCTCGACCTCGGGCGGCACGCCAAGCAGCGGTGGCGCATCGAACAGCGGCGGCACGTCGGGCAGCGCCAGCGGATCAGGCGGAAGTGGCGTCGCCGGTGGCACGACCCGCTCCGAGATGGGCTCGGGTGGCACGGCCGGCTCTGGCGAAAGCACGAACTCGGGTGACAAGACTGGCTCCGCCGGCGCCACGACCTCGGGCGGCGCGACCGGATTGGGCCGAAGCAGTGCTGTGGGCGACACGACGGGCGCTGGTGGGAAGAGCGGCACGGCTGGGACCACCAGCAGCGCGGGCACGGTCGGCTCCGGCGGATCCGTTGCCACTGGCGGCAGCACCGGCAGCGGCGGCGCAAGCAGCACCGGTGGCGCTTCCGGCGGCACCGGTGGCAACACCACGGCCTCTGCCAGTTGCGATCCGGGCTCCACCACGACGACCTGGGCCAGCAACTGTCCGACCGCGCCGCCGACGACCTGTAAGGCGGGCACGTGGGTAGCAGCAGGGCCGCAAAACGACAGTTGCTGTTCCGGCATGAAACTGGTCTCAGAGTCGGCGCACTTCGCGGTCTACGGCGACGAGACCGCTACCACGCCTGCGCTGGCACAAGGGGCGGTCGACCACCTGGAAACCGTATGGAGTTTGTACTTCACCACGCCCATGTGGGAGCGGGAACCCCTGTGCAACTCGTCCACCAAGAACAAGGTGAGCGTCCACGTCCAATCCACCTGGGGGCTCACCGGTGGCGCCTGGGACTCGACGCACATGGGTATGTGGATCGGCACCAGTGGTCTCTCCGATCACTGGGGACTGGCGCACGAATTCAGGCACGGCGTTCAGGCCGTCGAGGGCGGCCTGTCCTGCCCCAACTCGAACACCTGCGGTTGGATCTACGAAAGTCACGCCAATTGGTCGGCGCAGCAACAAGTCGAATATCACACCACCGACGTGCACTGCTCTGAGTACCTGCCCAATGCTCCCCACCTCTACCTGGGCTCCACGAGGGATCGCTATTGCAACTGGCAGTTTATGGAGTACCTCAAGGACAAGTACTGCTACAGCGCGGTCAACGCCATTTGGGACGGCACGCCGGTTGCCGATCCCTTCACCGCCATCATGAATGGCCAGAAGTGGAACATCAGCCAGCTCAACGACTTCACGGGCGAATGGGCCATGCACAACATCACTTGGGACTATCAAGACCCGCCGCCGGAGAGCACTTCAGGCGGCAATCAGGGTGGATTGTTCCGCTCCAATTACGGTTTGATCAACGACATCTCGCAGACCTGGCGCCGTCTGCGCCTCAGCAAGGTCGAGCCGCTGGACCCGGATTACGCGAGCAATCGGCGCTTCGCCTCACCCTTCGATTGGGCGCCACAACGCTTCGGCTACAATATCATTCGGTTGTATCTGGACGCGGGCGCCGCCAGCGTGACCGTCACTTTTCGCGGCGTGACCTCGGCCAATCCCAACCCGGATTGGCGTTGGGGGTTGGTCGCCACGGATGCGGGAATAGCGACATCGCGCTACAGTACATTGCAGAAGGGCTCGGACGGCCAGCTCAATTACTGTGTCAAGCCGGGGGAGTCACTGTGGCTGGTCGTTGTGGCCACACCCTCGGTTCAGCAGGAGATCGTGTGGGACCAATCCTACTACACGGTGCCGCGCTATCCATACATGTTCCAACTGGGCAATGCCTGGCCCGACGGGTTTCAGGGAGGCAAGCAAGACGCATGTCCTTCGGGGCTGACCCGCTCGAGCAACGGCGGCGGCTGCGCGCCCCCGGGCACGACAGCATACGTTGGTCCCTACGCCACGGTGGCGAGCGGAGCGACGGTGGGCAGCGGAGCGCGGATCCAGGACCATGCCTACGTGGAGAAGGGCAGCGCAGTTTCAAATGGCATCGTCGGCGCGCTGTCGATGATTGGCAGCCAGAGTGGTACGTACAACTCGAACTCGTTCACGGTAAGCGGCGGCACAGCAAAGACGGCCTTCTTCCCGCTCGGCTGGTTCGCCTCGGGCCAAAGCCTGTCTGGCGGTTCCCTGATTGGCGACGTGGAATTCCAGGGGACGATCGTCAACCACTCCAGTGGAGACTGTAGCGGCTACGTCGACGGCTCGACCTGCACGGGTCCGGGAACCGACGACACCCCGACGCCGCCGTACACCTGGAGGTAGCTGTACGCCGCGAAAAGTCGGTGCGGACCAGGAAATCGCAGGGATTTTCTCCGGCTCACGCCGCGAGGGATCAGGAGGGGAGCAAGAGAAACGGCCCTCCCTCAACCGCCGGCTTGCGGGCCAGACGTTCGCGCATGGCGGCCAGGTCCAGATTTGAGCGTTCTGTGCTCTTCATCCACTGGTACTCTCCTCGGCCCCATCGTGGGCTGCACACACAAGCGCCGCTCGGGGCGCGCTGGCTGCCGCCGGTACGGCCGACGCCAGCGAGCGCCGTGCGCGGCGTGCCGGTTCTCGGCGGACTACACCACGAATACACCGTGGCTGCCTGAACGTCACGACGCTATCGTCTGGATCTCCCGACCACTCAGTGGGCGCGTTCACGCCCCGTGGCCATGAATATGGCCGAGCCTGCGTCGCCTCGCAACATTGCACGCGGGCTGCGCGGATTTCCGCTGGGGCGCCGCTGACCATGCGAATCCCTGTCAGGTGCCGCTCCTGCGAGCACTGACAGAATCTCAGGCGCTGCACACTCCGCACAGAATTATTGCGGCTTACACGCCGACCGCGTACGGTATCGGCGTGAGCCGCGCACAACCTCTCATCGAGGCCGGGCCGTGAACGAATCCAAACCAGCCGCCGCAGCGCCACGCCAGGATAGGCACGTCTTCTTCTGGTTGGCCACCGCGTCCCTGGTGGTGGCGATTTTTTCACGCGCTCAGCAGATCCTGGTCCCCCTGGCGTTGTCAGTCGTGATTGCCTTCGCTTTGAGTCCGGTCGTCAAGCGAATCGAGCGCCGTCTCGGGCGCGCTGCGGCCATCGCC
>PMLB01000459.1 GCA_003158735.1 Myxococcales bacterium
GCGCAGGTCGAGGAGAAGCTCTTCGATCTGGAAAGGCAGGCCGGCATACTGGAAGCCCTGCGCGGGGTGGAGCAGGCGGGCGGTCGAGCCTTCTACCGCCAGGTTGACGTGCTGGACGGGGCGGCCGTCAAGGCCGTGGTGGACAACATCCGTGCCGAGAGCGGACGCATCGACGTCATTTTGCACGCCGCAGGACTCGAGCGTAGCCGATCGCTCGATCGCAAGCCGGTGGAGGAATTCGACCTGGTCTTCCGGGTCAAGGCTGACGGGCTCTTCAACCTGATGGCCGCGACAAGGGAGATGGACGTCAAAGCGATCGTTGGGTTCTCGTCAGTCGCCGGCCGCTTTGGGAACGCAGGGCAGGCTGACTACAGCTCAGGCAACGACTTCATGTGTAAGACGCTTTCCTGGTGGGCGGCGTCGCGTCCCGGGTCGCTCGGCATCGCGCTCGACTGGACCGCCTGGGGCGGTATCGGCATGGCCACGCGCGGAAGCATTCCCGAGATCATGAAGCGCGCGGGGATCGACATGCTGTCGCCGGTCGAGGGCCTGCCCGTGATCCGCCACGCGCTGCAAGCGGGCTTCTCCGGCGAGGCCGTGGTGGGGCACAAGCTGGGCATCCTGATGGAGCCCTTTGACAAGGATGGCGGAATCGATCCCAACGGCAGCTTGGTGGCGCGGGCTCGCGAAAAGGCGCTGCCTCTGCCCTTCGACAACGTCAGCTTCGATTTGCACCAGGGCATGACGGCCGAGATCAGGCTCGACCCCAAGGTGGAGCCGTTCCTCTACGATCATGCCATCGACGGCATTCCGGTTTTGCCGGGCGTGATGGGCCTGGAGACCTTTGCCGAGGCGGCCTGGCTGTTGGCTCCCTCTCTTCGCGTGGCGGCTCTTGAGAACGTGCGCTTCTTGGCGGCCATGAAGTACTACCGCCACGAGCCGCGTTCCGTGATCGTGCGGGCGCGCCCGTTGCTGGGCGCTGACGGGCGGGTGCGGGTGCACATGACCCTGTCGTCGATGCAGGTGGTGGTCGGCCGCGAGCCCGAGGAGAAACTGCACTTTGCCGGCGTGGTGGTGCTGGAGCAGGGCCAGGGGCAAAGCGCGCGCACGGCGGTGGACGGGGCGGGCCCGGTGGGCGGCATCGGCCACGACGACATCTACCGCGTGTACTTCCACGGTCCGGCCTACCGGGTGTTGGAGATGGTCAACCGGCTATCGAGTGGGAAGGTGGTGGGGACCATGCGGACGCCGCTGCCCGCTGATACCACCAACCCCAACAGCACCAGCATGGTGGGGCCGCGCCTGGTCGAGCTGTGCTTCCAGACTGCGGGCGTGTGGGAGATCGGCCAGACCGGCCAGATGGGCCTGCCCTCGGTGGTGGAGCGCGTGACCGTGTTTGATCCGGCCCCCAACGGCAAGCCGGTGGTGGCTGAGCTGCAGCCGCACTCATCCCAGGACGCGCTGTCGTTCGACATGCGCGTGCGCGACGGCGACGGCAAGGTGTATCTGACGGTGCAAGGCTACCGCACCTCGCGCCTCCCGGGCGGGCTGCCCGACGAGGCCCTGGGCCGCTTCCGCGACGTGGTCAGCTGACCGGCGCAAATGTTCCGCCACCTCCTGGCCCACGCCGGCGAGCACCCCGCGCTGGCGAAGGGCCAGGCGCCGCCGGGTCTGCTCAGCCCGCGCGAGGAAGCCATCCTCGCCGGGCTGATGCTGTGGCCGCGTCGGCGGAAGTGGCTGCTCGGTCGCTGGGCAGCCAAGCGGTTGCTGGGCGAATTGGCTGCCGAGGGGAATAGCTTCGTTGGCGGGCTCCTCGGGACGCCTTCTTTGGACGAAGGCTGGCGTAGTGAGGTCAGCATTCTCAATGACGAGTCGGGCGTACCCTATGTCGATCGACAAGGGCAGGGGAGACTGCGCTTGTCATTGTCGATTTCGCATCGTGGGGATTGGGGCTTGGTGGCCGTGGCGTTGGTATCTGGTGCGTGCATTGGCGCCGATATCGAAACCGTGCAGCCGCGCGATCACGCGCTGGTGCGACAGTTCTTCAGTGAAAGCGAAGCCAATCGCGTGAGCAGGGGCCACGACGCCGACCGGACAGTCGCGCGCATCTGGAGCGCCAAAGAGGCAGTGCTCAAGGCCATGGGCATCGGGCTTCGCCACGACACGCGCGACATTGTAGTGGGCGACGAAGTGGACATACCCGCAGACTTGGCGGAAGCATGGCGAGCGCTGGAAATTCGGCTGGCACCTGTCCTGGCAGCGCGCATACAGCCGCGCTCGCTCACGCTGCTTTGTCGCGACCTCGACGCGCACGTGGTGACGGTCGCGTTGCTGACGTAGGTTCAAGTTCGAGCGCTACGGATGAAGTTCCGACGGCGTGCAGACAGTCACTTCCAGTTGTCCATAGCGGCGGACGTGAGGCGGGTCGCCGGAAGGAGAAACCAGGAAGTTGTGGCCTTTGGGATAGCAACTGCGGAATACCTTCAAACCTGCAGCGTCGAACGCGCCCGGATCCCATTTACATTCGATGGCGTCGACCTGGTCGCGGCGGCGCACCATAACGAAGTCCACTTCGCAACCCGACTTGTCCCGCCAGTAGCGCACGGGCGTGTCGGAAAAGTGGGCTTGTAGATGCTCCAAAACCATGTGCTCCCAGAGCAAGCCGAGATCGGCGTGTCGCAGCGGATCCCAACCCCGTGCAAAGCTGACGAATCCGGTGTCGAAGCCATAGACCTTGGGCATCTTCACTATTTCCCTCTGGCCGCCACCGTGGAAGGGCCGGACCAGCGTGACGGCGTGAGTGATTTCCAGGGCGCGCAGATGGCTTTCTACCGTGGGACGGGTGATGCCGACCGAAGCCGCCGTTTTGGTGCTTTCAAGTTGTCCGCCGCTCTGGCGTAGCAGGTATTCGAAAAGCGCGTTGAAGCGGTTCACGTCGCGGAAACCAAACAAGCGCTGGATGTCGCGGGCAAAGAAGGAATCCATCCACTCCCGGTAGAGAGCCGGCCGTTTGGCGTCGGCGAGAAGCGCGGCAGGCAGTCCACCATGGTAGAGGCGCTGCGGCAACGGGACGCCGAAGGCGGCAAGTTCACCCCACAACACCGGCGTAAGATGGATCGTGCGCTTGCGACCGGTGAGTGTGTCACGGAACTTCTTGCTGGCCGCAAGCGTCGATGAACCTGTCGCGAGGATCTTGAGCTTCGGAAAAACATCGGCGCCAATCTTCAGGAGTCGTGCGGGGTCGCGTAGCTGATGGATTTCGTCAAAGACCACGACCGGCTTTGTGCACGAGCGAAAGAATAGCTGCGGATCGCGGACCATGTCTTCGACGGCAGGCAGGTCGCAGTTGAGGTAGAGAATTCGCTCTTTGCCCAGACTTTGGGCGAGCGTGGTCTTGCCACAGCGCCGGACGCCGCAAAGCCAGGCGATGGGAGTTTCGTGCCAGGCCTCATCGATGCGTCGCAACCAGAAGGGCCGTTTGGTCATGCAAGGAAACTATACGTGCAGTCGGACTAAATGTAAAGTACGATAGCATGAGACGAGCCAGGGTGGGCAGGGAGCTGTTGCGGGTTCACGAGAGGTAGTAAGATCAGCCAATGCCCAGCCAGCGGTGGACATTCACAGTGGCCGCCTTGTTTCTCGCGTCGGCGTGTAAGGGAGGGAACAGCGGAGCAGGGGCGGATGCGTTGCCTCTTTCGGATCTCTCGGCCCGTGACCAGCCTTGGCCTGACCCCGGCCGGCCTGGCCATTGCGCGTGCCCTGCAACGCTACGGCGCGTTCGTGGGGGACTACTCGGGCGCGGTGAGTTTGTACGCCGATGCCTCACCCGACGCGCTGTCGGCGTGGAGCGCTGGAGTTCTGGGTAACGACGCGGCTTCGAAGATCCCCCTGGCGCGATTCCGCGTGCTGACCATCGGAACCGTCTATGACAATGGCAACTAGCGATTGGAGATTAAGATGAAACGTCGGATCAAGACTCACTTGTGGAGATGGACGTGCTGCACATCAAGCACGATCTGGCTCTTGAGCAGCCTGAGTTGCAGCTCTGGCTCCAAGAACTCCGTGGATGCTGGCATGGTTGCCTCGCCAGCGGGTTCTGGCGGCGCAGCCGGGAGTGGAGGCGCACTCAGCAGCGGCGGCACGCTGGGCAGTGGTGGTGCGGCTGGCCAGGACGTAGCCGATGGCTCTGTCGTGAGCGCGCCTGACGCGTCCAATGGAGCCGCAGACGCGAATGGCGCGGACGGCGCTCTATCGGCGGCCGCGCAGCGCTACGTGACAACCTATGCGGAACCATACTGCACGCGGTTGGCCGAGTGCTGCTCACAACTTGGCATCACGTCTTCGGGGCTGGGGCCTTGCGAGGCCAATCAATTGGGCTACGTCAAGTATCTCGATGACGGCTCCGAGGTCATCGTGCCCTCCGCCATCCAGACGCTGCTGGACCAGATCCAAACCAGCTGCGACCAGCCGTCGTACGCTCTCATCTCGGCCATCACCGACGGAACTCACCTTGCAGGGCAGCCTTGTGTGGCGCCGGACCAATGTGCGGGCGCACCGGCCCTTTGTTGGCTCTCCAGCGACATGTCGAGCGGGACATGCATGACTCCGCCTCGGGGCAAAGCCGGTGATGGGTGTGTCATAACCTGCGACGACACTTCGTCGTGCAAAGTCGGGACAAGCGTGGGCAGGAGCCCCTATTCGGTGTGCTATGACCAGGACGGACTTCGTTGCGATCTCACGACATATACTTGCGTCGCGGTCACTGCGATTGGCGCACAGTGCACGGCCTACTCTGGCGAATGCGGAACGCATCAGGCGTGCCTCAACGGGACCTGTCAGCCAATGGCAAAGGTGGGGGAGGATTGCGGCAACGGTCAAAGCTGCAATAACTTGCTCGAATGCTACAGCAGCAGCGGTGGTGGCTATGCCTGTCAGAAGATGCCCCTGGCATGGAGTGGAAGCTGTAGTCCATAGCGGCACAACCTGTCAGGCGTGCAGCGATGCCCGACGAGAGTCGATAGTTCCGCACGCACCCGCGCCTGCGACAAGCTATAGTGCGGCGCCTTGTCCGACAGCCCTATCCCGCCGTCCGAATCCAGCAGTCTTTCGCCCAGCTTCCGGGTGCGCCTCTTCGGTCTGCCTCGTGACTTCGTCCTGTTCGTGATCGCGGCGACGTTGTACGCCTTCTCGCAGAGCGCGGTCACTGCGGTCTTCAACAACTTTCTCAACCAAACCTATTCCATCGGCAACTTCCAGCGCGGCCTGCTGGAACTGCCGCGCGAGATGCCCGGCTTCCTGGTGGTGTTCGTTTCGGCGCTGCTCTACCTCATGAGCTCACGCCGTCTGGCCGCTTTGGCCAACCTGCTGGGAGGGCTGGGCATCGCGGGCATTGCGCTTTTTTCCCGTCGCTACGGCGTGATGCTGGCCTGGTTGTTCCTTTTCAGCGTGGGCCAGCACCTGTTCATGCCGCTCATCCAAAGCATCACCATGGAATTCGCCGCCGAGGGCCAGGCAGGCCGACGGCTGGGCCAGGTCACCGGGGCCAGCAACCTGGCCGGCATTGGCGGCAGCCTGCTGATCCTGGTCGGTTTTCGCAGCCTGGGTTTCGGCTTTGCCACCGCTTTTCTCATCGCCGCCAGCGGCTTGTTGCTGGCAGCTCTGCTCATTCGCACTATGAAGGCCGATCCGCCGCCCGCCACCCGCACCCGCTTCGTGGTGCGACGCGAATACAAGCTGTACTACTGGCTGAGCATCCTGTACGGCACGCGCAAGCAGATCTTCCTGACCTTTTCACCCTGGGTGCTGGTCACCATCTTCAAGCAGCCCACGCAGACGGTGGCTTCGCTGTTGTTTGCGGGCGGCCTTGTCGGAATTGTGTTCAACCCGTTGCTTGGCCGCGCCATCGATCACCTGGGCGAGCGCTTCATTCTCATGGGCGAGGCCGTGGTGCTCATCTTCGTGTGCTTCGGCTACGGCTTCTCGCGCCGCCTGTTTGGCGAGAACACGGCTTTGCTGGTGGCCGGGGCTTGCTTCATCCTGGACCAGATGCTGATGTCCGTGGGCATGGCCCGCGCCACCTACTTGAAGAAGATCGCCGTGCAGCCCGGTGATGTGTCGCAGACCTTGATGATGGGAGTGAGCATCGACCACCTGTTTTCCATCATTGTCGCCTCGATGGGTGGCATCATCTGGGTGCGCTGGGGTTACGAATACGTGTTCCTGCTGGGCGCGGCGATTGCGTGCGTGAACCTGGTGTCAGCGTCGCGGGTTCGCCTGCCGCGGTAGCGCCCGCGGGACAGATGGGATTTTTGGGAGGCCGCCTCCTGCGCGTCCTGAGTGAACACGACGCCCAACCCTGCTGACCCGACAGCGCGTGCACCTGCCGTCGCCCAGTCGCGCTGGCGCTGGGCTTTCGAGCACGTGGCAAAGGCAGCCACAGGCGCGTGGTATCCAACCATGGTTTTCCTCATCCCGGGTCAGTCTCTGGCTGCTCGGCTACCTGACTCTGGGCAAGTAGACAAGACTCTCGGCTCCAGGTAGGGGTGACCTGCGGTCACCCTGCTGCTAGCGTGATGGCGTGCCCGAGTTGCCCGACCTGGTTCACGTGGAAGCCGTGCTGAGCCGGGAAGCGTGCGGCCTGCCTATCGCCGATGTTCGCGTCGGCGACCCGGTGGTGCTGCGGCTGATGCTGCCGGACCTTTTCCCGGCCGTGTTGAAAGACAAGCGCATCGTCGAGGTGAAGCGATGCGGGCAGTTTCTGCGTTTCGATTTGGACGGCGGACTGTGCCTGGTGGTGAACGCCATGTTGAGCGGCCGGTATTCGTTGGCCGAGACGGGGGCGCGTGCGGGCCGCGATGTGATCTTGGCGTTGGTCTTTTCGGGCGGCACCGAGTTGCGCTACGCGGACGAGACCCGCATGGGCAAGATCTACGTGGCCCGCGCCGACCAGTTGGACCAGATCCCTGGCTTCGCCACTCTGGGCGTTGACTTGCTTTCGAACGACTTCACGCTGCCGCACATGCGGCGCCTGGTGGCCAACCGACGTGATCAAGTCCGCCAGTTTCTCCTCGACAAGACCGCGCTCGCCTCCATCGGCAACGCCTACGCCGACGAGATTCTCTTCGCCGCGCGCCTGCACCCCAAGACCTTCTGCCACAAACTGCAGCCCGACGAAGTGGACCGCCTTTTCGCCGCCATCCGCGAGACCCTGAACGCAGCTATTCGCGAAATTCAGGCGCGCAATCAGCCCATCGAGGTGAAAGTGCGCGACTTCCTCAAGGTGCGTGGCCGCGCGGGCGAGCCCTGTCCGGTCTGCGCCACCACAATCCGCCGCGTGCGGGTGGGCCGCGACGACGCCTGCTTCTGCCCCATTTGCCAGCCCACCGAACGCAAGCTCTTTGTGGATTTCCGCAAAGTGCCGGGAACGGCGAAGAAGAAGCCGATGGGCTGAGCGCGCCAGGTCATCGATTAACTCTGCCGCCCCGTGCCCCCTTGCCTCGGCCCTTCTTCTCGGTTGTGCCAGCTCCGTCAGCCAGACGGCCCGCACCGGGGCTAGTTGGCGAGTCCGATACTGTACCTGTGAGCGCTACCTGGGTGACCCAATTGACTTTGACGTCAAATGGCACCCGGCTGACTTCATTCCAACCGTCGCTGTCCTTCACTTCAGTGACGACCCAAAACACGCCCTCGCGGCCCACCGGAAGGCGCGGAAAGCTCGCAATACAGCGTTGCCTGGGAGCAGCGGTGAGATCTACCTTTTGAAGTGAGACCGCCAACTCATCACCATCGGGGTTGAGAAGACGAATACGGGTGTCGCGTCGACCCGGCTTCTGACTATCAACGCGATACCAGAGGGTGATCACCTCAAAGCTAGTCTTGGCCAGGATGCCTCTCGCGCCGGCCGGCACGGCTGGCAATGTGAGGTTGGCCTGCTCAACAGTACAGAGAACGACGTTGTTCGTCCTGGCATCGACGACAATCTTGTCTGCGAGGACTGTCCACGCATGCGCAACACCGGGGGCGGCCATTTAGTTACCCCTCGCTTCGGTTTTCTTGGTCTTCAATTGCTCACCCTTCGTCATCGCTGAGCCGTAGTTAGCTTCGCTATCGCCCAAGTCGGACTCGAAATACCCTTCTGCAAACTGGCCGACATTTTGTTCGACGATGAGAGCCGTGGCGTGCTGCTGCTGACGCTCACCACGTCTCTCGCCGACAGCCTCCGCGAGGACGGACGTTGCGAGCTGGTTCAAGCTAACGCCCTCCTTCCTTGCAAGAGTGGCAAGGCGCTTGTGGAGACTGCGCGGGACGCGCTGAACCCACTTTCCACTCGGCAGGTCCGAATCGTTGTGAGGTTCCGGCACCTCGTGCCCCTGCTCAATGCAGTCCGTGATCCAGAGGGTCCTTGCCTCCGCGAGATTTTCAAGCGCTTCGGCTTCGGTGGCGCCGTGGGCCGAACACCCAGGAAGTTCTTCAACCCGCCCCACGACATCCCCCTCGTCATCCCTTCTAAGAATGATGGTGTAGGGCAGCGATTCGTAGTGCTTCAAATCCTTCATGATGGCTCCTCCTCGTACCAGCCAAGCGTTTCCATGGCGCTGAGGAAGTCCTGAACTGAATAACTCTTCACATGTGCGTCTCCGGGGGTGTGTGTGTTGACCATGAATCTTTCGGTGGCGACCGTGTATAGGTAGCCGTGACGGGCCTTGCGCGAGCCGGTTGGATGGAACTCCGAAAGCATGTTCATGATTCGTTGAATCTCCGCCGCTGTGACCTGCTTCGGCCGACGTGCCACATCGGCGATAATCGCCCTTAGTCGCGCCTCCTTGGTCTTGCGATCTGACATTCAGCGTCGTCCGCTGCGGCCTCTTTGATTGATACTACAGGCAGTATCAACTTTGTCAAGGACGAGGGCAGGGTACCAGCATCACCTCCCCGACCCGCTCCCGGTTCGCAGTGTGCAAACCGGATGGCCCGCCTACCCCGTCGCCGTCGGGTGTAAAGCCCGCTACCGTTCTTGAATCCGCCCTACGCGCTGCGATCTGCGGTACCATGGCGTCTGGCTGGCGGGCACACTGTGAACAAGAAGGACCTGTCGGAACGGGACATCTGCACCAAGTTCATCACCCCGGCACTGACCGCGGCCGGGTGGGACATCAATTCGCAGGTGCGTGAACAGGTCTACCTGACCGACGGCCAGGTCATCGTCCGCGGACGCATGGTCCGACGGGGCGAGCGGAAGTTCGCCGACTACGTCCTCTTCTACAAGCCGAACATCCCCATCGCAGTGGTTGAGGCCAAGGACAACACGCACCGGGTTGGCGATGGCATGCAACAGGCCCTGACCTACGCCGAGATGCTGGGCGTGCCCTCGGTCTACAGCTCGAACGGGGACGGGTCGCGTGGGGAGCCCGCCGGCTCCGCCGGCGGCGCACCATCGCGGGAGGGAATGGGAACCCTTTAAGGGTTCCCATATCAGCGTCGCCAATCGCGGGTGCTAGGCGACATCCGCTGCCTCGCGCTCCACCACAGGACGCATTCGAGGCTTCAGGGCCGCGGGTGTGACGATATCCACCCTTCGGCCGAGATGGTCCTCCAGGAAGAACTTGAGGCCCATGAAGGAATCGAACGTCGGGCCGACCTCAAAGTCGACCAGCAGGTCTAGGTCGCTGTCGTCGCGAGCCTCGTCGCGTGCCGTGGACCCGAACAAGGAGATCCGGCGCACGCCGAAGTCGTGCTAGATAGCGGGCAGAAAGCTCCGCAAAGTCGAGATGGCCTCTTCGCGCCTCATCCATTCCAGTATACCAGCGGACGCGGACCAAAGGGTTTCATGTTCCAGGGTGCGCAACTCGGCTAGAGCGCAGCACGAGACCGAGCGCGAGAACGAGGATCGACGCGAGGCCGAATCCCGGCTTGTCGCCTCGTGCGCCCAGATCGCACGAGCAGCCCGCGTCGGCGAGAGTGTCCTGCGCAAGACCGGGCGCGCCGCCGGTGCCAGCGGCACCACCCACGCCTGAAGCGCCACCAGCCCCAGCCGATCCCGCATCGGGCGCGCCGCCATCGGAACCCGCAGAACCCCAGGCGCCGTACGCCGCCTGCATTGCCTCAAGCCACCACTTGACCCCGGCGTCCGGGTTCACGGCCGTGGTATCGGCGTTGACGTCCGCGACGTTCGAGTATCCGCCCGGAGTCATGAACGGGCCGCCGATGCCCTGCCCCGGTCCGCATTGCAGCCACGTCGATGCGAGCACGTAGCCGGCGTTGTTGTTTATGGCGTCCTTCGCGTCGCTTATCGCCAACGCCTTGTATGCAGACGTGTACAGGCCGATGCGTATGTAGTTGTCGTAGTTGGCGGTCTTGCTGTAGGCGCCCCAGTAGTTGGCAGCATCGGGCACTCCCTCGCTCTCCAGCCACGGCTTGCCTGCAACCTTGGCGCCATAATGGATG
>PMLB01000026.1 GCA_003158735.1 Myxococcales bacterium
CAGGTGGGCTTTCAGGTCATCCTTCGAGGCAAAGGCGGTACCGTACACCCGCTGGAGCTGGGGGTTGCGCTCGTCGCCACGCCAGTAGGCACCCGCGAACGACAGCACCTTGAAAGCCTTGATCTGCCCGGTGCGTTCGATGTGGGGCCCAGCGCACAAGTCCACGAAGTTGCCGTGCTGGTAGAGCGAGATTTCTTCGCCCTCGGGAATCGATTGGATGATCTCTACTTTGTAGGTCTCCCCCTTGTCGGCAAACAGGCGCAAGGCCTCGGGCCGTGAAACCACCTTGCGCACAAAGGGCAAGTCCTGCGCGACGATCTTGGCCATCTCGGCTTCGATCTTCTCGATGTCCTCGGGCGCGAACGGCTCGGTGTCAAAATCGTAGTAGAAACCGTTCTCGATGGCCGGGCCGATGGTCACCTTTGCCTTGGGGCGCAGGCGCTGAACCGCATCGGCCATCACATGCGACGCCGAATGGCGCAGCCAGGACAGCGGATCGTCAGGAACATCCCCCTTGTCGCGGGGGCGGATTACCGGGCGTTCACTCACGTTCTATGGTCTCCGAACGCGAACATCCGGGGGGATAGGCGTGCGACCAGGCTGGTGAAGGCCGGTCTGCGCGGACTGCGTAGGCAAGGGTTGAAGGTCGCAACGGCGGAAAGATAGCACCGTCGACACCCGGCGCTGAAGCCTGAAGACAAATGGTAGGCACGGGCGGGATTGAACCGCCGACCCCTACCGTGTCAAGGTAGTGCTCTCCCACTGAGCTACGTGCCTGTGATTCCGTTTGGTTCAGGCGGGCTACGTTAGCGACGGCGACGGTAGAGTCAAGCGAAGAATCAGGCCACGCGGGCCAATGCCGTGACTTGCACGTCGGTGGCGCCGGCCTTGAGCAAGACGCGCGTGCACTCGGCCAGCGTGGCGCCCGTGGTCATGACATCGTCCACCAGCAAAATCCGCCGACCCTTGGCCCATTCCGGCCTGTGCACAGCAAAGGCCCCGGCCACGATCCGCCGGCGGGAGGCGGGCGACTCCCAGCCCAGCGCCGGTGTATCGCGGATTCGGCGCAAGCCGTCGGAAACCACAAGCGACCGGACCCCTGGCCGGCGGACAAGCTTTTCCGCCACCCGCAGGAGTTCCAATGCCTGGTTGAATCCTCGCTGGCGCAGACGGCGTGGGTGCAGCGGGACCGGGCAGAGCGTGTCCGCGCCGCTGTCGATCGCGGCCGCAACGGCAGGCGCGAGCAAAGCGCCCAAGGGTCGCGCCAGATGGCGACGCCTTCCGTGTTTCAGGTGAAGAACCGCCTCGGTCGTGGCGCCCCCGTAGGCCAACACGGGCCATACCCGCGAGAAGGGCAGCGGCCTGGCCTGGCAGCCGTGACAGCGACTGCTCTCTTCGCCGCCAGCATCAGTGTCAGAAAGGGGCAAGCCGCAGCCGAAACAGATTTGTTCAGAGCGCGTGGTGAGCCCGCCGGCTCCCACTGCGCTACGCGTGGCACGCCATCGCGGCAGGGTTGGCGGGGCCGAGCGCGAAAGCGCGAGCGTAGCGAGCGGGGGTGGTGGGCAAGGCGCAGGTCCCGAAGTCTCCGAAGGAGAAAGCGAGTGGGGAGGCGGTGGCGGGTGGGGAGCCGAGGGGCGAGAGAAACCCTCCCAGGGTTCCCAGCCCAGTGGGACCACAGAAAGCGCGCAACTCTCGCAGAAAGCCATGTCCTCATGGACAAAGGCGTTGCAGGCAGCGCAGCGGGCAGGCCAGAGAAGCTGAGTAGCAAGCTGAAGCAGCATGCAGACTTATCGGCAACCGTGGGACGAGGTTGCGTGCGGTCAGGCGAACGGCCAAGGCGCCCCCTGCCGGCCCAAGCTGTGCGAGCATGCTAGAATGCAGTCGATGACGCTATCGAATGCCACCACCGCCAAGGACGTTCGGCTGGGCATCGATGTCGAGCGTCTCTTCGCGGACGATCCCGACATTCTCCACGCGGCAGCGGAAGTCGATCGGTCGCTCATTCGGCTTGCGCTCGCACGATCGCTGCGCGAAAGGCTCCGTGCCGGCGTCGCGATGGCTCGGCTAGCGAGCAGGTTCCGTGCGTGAAGCGCCCGACCGTCGCTGATCCGGAAGCGCTACTGACCGAGCTTGCCGCCGATCGAGTGGAATTTATCGTCGTGGGCGGTGCCGCGGCGGTGCTGCATGGCGCGCCCATTGCGACGCAAGATCTCGATATCGTCCATCGCCGAACCGAGGAGAATGTAGCCAGGCTGATGAACGTGCTGGTCCGGCTCGACGCGATCATGCGCAACGATCTTGCCAATCGTGGCCTTCGGCCGACAGCTGCCATGCTCCTCGGCTACGGCCAGATGAATCTGTCGACCAGCCTCGGTCCGCTCGACCCGCTTTGTGAGCTTGGCAAGGGGCAGGGATACGACGAGCTTCTTCCGCACACGGAAATCCTGTCGGACGGCGGTCTTACGATCAGGGTGCTCGACCTACCAACTCTTATCGACGTCAAGGCCAAGACGGGACATGCCAAAGATCGCGCCGTGCTCCCGGTGCTCATCGCCACGCTGGAAGAACGCAAGCTTCGTTGCAGGCGATGAGCAAGACTCTTGCACCCATCCAGCGCACCTCTGAATATGTCTCAGGCACC
>PMLB01000384.1:0-4320 GCA_003158735.1 Myxococcales bacterium
GGCCACCATGGCCCAAGAGCGAGAAAACCTTGGCGAGAAGGTCACCGGCTGGATTCGTGAACATCCCCAGTGTCAGGTGGTCGATACCATCGTGACCCAGTCCTCCGATGAAGCGTTCCACTGCCTCGCCATCACCGTCTTCTATCTAGAAGACCGGCAGGCGAAGTAGTTTTCTCCCGGGCCCGATAGGGCGGCGGGTGGATAGGACGGTTAGGCTGGGCCGGAGTCTGTCCTTCGTGTTCGTCGTTTATCCGCCGACGAACACAAACGGGTAGCTGACTGAGCCGCCTCCCTTTTGCGACTTGGGGAAGGACCAGCGCGAAATCTGCGCAGTCACGCAACCCGGCAACGGGGTGTCGCTGAAAGTCGGGGCATCCACGTGCAAGCTGGCTGGGCGGCCGTCAGCGCCTATGGTGAAGCTGACGATGGCTTTGCCCGATTTGGCCTGGCCAGTACGCGCCATGTTCATGTAGCAACCACGAACGGCCATGAGGTTGCCCCGGATGATGCGCTGGACTTCCTCGCCCGCAGGTTGCTCGGGCAGAGCCGCCAGCACCTGATCCCCAGCGGCAGCGGTCAGCCCCGGGGGTTCGGTCTTCACGCGGGATGCGCGGCGCACGTTTCCCATCAGGCCTTCGCCGCGGTCATCTTCTATGTAGGCCACGTCTGCGCCGGCCTGGGCCAGGGCAGCCCATTTCTTGTCGAATTCCGGATCAGAAGTGGACGCGCTCGCCACGGCACCAGGCGAGACTTTGTTTTCGGCGCGCTTCGAGCACGCAATCGAGAGACCTACAACCAGTCCGATTCCTGCAGCCAGTAGCTTGGGGTGGTTTCGCATGGTCCGGTATTTTACACCCCTCGGGCCGTTGGTGGCAGTCGGAAGTCTGTCGGCAACATGGTCTTGGGTCGGAAGGGTGATGCCTTCTGGGCGCGACGAACCCGCCGCAACACGAAGACCCAAAAGCCGACGGAAAGCGCGGTGATGGCGACCCAGATGAACCAGTTCAGGCCGTGCAAGAGCGCGAAGTTGTAGGCGCTGTGGAAGAGCACAGGCAGTGCTAGACAGAGGATCTGGTCGCGCCCGACGCCTGAGACGCGCCGGCCAGCCTTGGCGCTGAACTTGATTCGGCCGGCGTAGTAGCCCATGGCCCCGCCGAACAGGGCGTGCGCCGGCACCGCGAATACGGCTCGCTGCCAGGCGATGCCCACGCCGTGGCTGGACAGATAGAAGAAGTTTTCCAGGGTGGCGAAGCCGAGGGCGATGGTCACGCCGTAGATGAGGCCGTCGAGTGGCTCGTCGAACGCGCGCCAGTGGTAGACCGCGGCCATCAGCATCGCCCACTTGGCGACCTCTTCGACCAACCCGGAAAGCACCAAGGCCTCGAACAGGCGTGCCGGCTCGCCGCCCAGGTGCAGCCATTCCTCGGACACCGCGTTCGCCACGACGGCGGCCAGGCTTTGCGCCGCCAGCATGGAATACATGCCCAAGAGATATGCGATGGCGAGACAGGAGATGGGCTCGCGATCGTAGCGATCGCGAAGGTAGAAGTAGGTCAGGAGCGCCAGTGACGGCGCGGCGGCCACCAGTGCGGTCAACATGGCCGGCAAGGGTATCACCAATTGCCGTCGACCCGGTGGCTCTATGCCCCGATGGGCGCTATGCTTCCCGCAAGATCACATAAGGGGGCGAAATAGTTTCGACGGGAGTAAGCGAAGCTCTGGTAGCGTGCCGAGGCGCCCGAGGCCTCGTAAAAACGGGCAACAAACAAACGCGAACGATAACTCGTTTGCGATGGCCGCCTAAAGAACGGACCATCCCGCAACCCCTGGAACTGCCTACGGCCTAGGGAAGCGGCAACTCAGTGGGCTTTGCGTGCGGGCAGCGTCTTCCGGCCCGAACGCGAGACACAGGGAGGGCTGGCATCCGGGACGCCCCGTCGGCGGGCCAACCCGAATGCGAGAATTAAATCGCCGAACACGCACGTAGCAGCCAGGGTGTAGACCTTCCGGACCCGGGGGCAGTACCCGGCGCCTCCACAGTAATTTCAGCTATTTACGACTCCAGAGCCCGGCCGGCGCTTCCGCAGCCCGCCTACTGTTCATCTTGATCGATTTGAATGCCCAACGGCTGCGGTGTGCGTTGGAGGATCGGCGTCGCGAAATTCTCCATTCGTTGCAACTTCCGGTGCGTTACACCTTTGTCGCGAAGACGCCTGGATGGCGGGAGCCGCAGCGGGAACTCAGCCCGCTTTGCGAAAGACCAGGAAGGTCTGATACGGGAGCAGATCCGGCTTTTCGCTGTCGAGTACGAGGCCAGCGCCGGTGGCCAAGGCAACGAGTTGCGCCCTGGATAGCTTCAACGCCTCGGGCGGGCCCTCGGGCAGTTTGCCTTCCTTGAACTCGACCAGCGCCAGCCGAGCGCCCTTGTGCATTTGCGCAGCCAGCTTCGCCAGCCAGGCTGGGCGGTCCTGGATGTGGTGAAGGACGTCGCACATGAAGACCAGGTCGGCCTCGGCGGGGACGCCAGGATCGTCGGGCTTGGCGAAGGCGACCTGAACGTTGCGCACGCCTTCGGTCATCGCCTTGTGGTGGATGTGGCGAATCATTTCGGGATCGACATCCAGCGCAATCACTTTTCCTTCCGGCACGACACGCGCGAGTCGGAACGAAAAATAGCCGGAACCGGCGCCGACGTCGACGATGGTCTCCTTGCCGGTCAAACCGAGGGCGGCGACCACCGCGTCGGGTTTCTGCCAGGCAGCCCGGTCTGGTCGTTCGAGAAAGGCGATGTACTTGGCGGTGTCCTCAAACGGCCGCAGGTGGGCCGGATCGAGGCCCTGCTTGCGCAACGGACAGTCGATGGGCGGATGGGCCGGATCATGCACTGCCGCTTGCTGCCCAGGCGAGCTGACGTCCCCCGCAGTCGCTGTGGCAGACATTGCGGCAGTCGCGGTGTGCGCGGAGGTGGCGCCGGAAACGGCGATGTTCCGGTCTCTGCTCGGGCAGCCCGCAGCGAGCACCGCGCAGGCGAGCATGCTGAGTTGAAGAACCGGCGAACGGCGGATCGTGGCCATGGTGGAGTATCCACGCCGCCGACGAGTCTCAACCCACCAGGGTCTCGAGAACCTGCCGGAGCTTTGCATCGACCTCCTCCGCGATCGGTCGGACCTTCGGATTCCCGACCAGACCGAACATGATCGTCGGCTTGGGCGTCTGGACATACACCGCGCCGTCATCGCCTTCGAAAATGTCGACGTTGCAGGGAAGAAAGACACCGATGGACGGCTCGGCCTGCAATGCCCGATGCGCCAGCGGTGGGTTGCACGCGCCGAGAATGAGGTAGGGCTTGCGCTCGACCCCCAGCTTCTTCTTGAGCGTCGCTTGGACGTCAATCTCGGTGAGGACGCCGAAGCCAGCGTCGGCCAGTGCCTGGCGGACGCGCGTGGTCACCTCGCCGACGGAAACACCATCCATCCGCTTTGTGTAGACATAGTCTCTCTCGTACATCGCACGCCGTCCTTTCCTTGCAGTCGTATCGTCAACGGGCTCGGCGCAAGCATGGCTCCGTCCCGCCGAATCGTCCACGTGCCCCTCCCTCACCTGCCCATTGTTCCCTCATCAAACGCGCGACTTGTCCCATCGGCCAAGGAGTTCGGGTTGCGGGCAGGCCGCAACCTCTGGCTCGATGGTGGCGTGGTTGATCTCCCACTGTTCCTGCAAGAACGCCTTGAGTCGCGACAAGAAGCTCTCAATGGCGAGCCCGCTCATGTCCTGGCCAACGGTCACGTGGGCGGTGAGCAGACGTTGGCTGGGGCCCAGTTCCCAGACATGAATGTGGTGCAAGCAGGCCGGGGCGAAGGCCCGATGCACACGATCCGCCAGGTCCACGATGTCCACATCGCCGGGGACACCTTCGAGGATAGTGGAAAGGGTCTGCCACGCCAGCGACAGAGCGCTTCGCAAGACGACGAGCCCAACGAGTAGCGCCGCGACTGAGTCCAAATAGGGGCCCACGCCGGTGCGAGCGAGCAGCGCCGCGACCACCACGGTTAAGGAAGCGACAGAATCCTGGGCCATGTGGAGGAATGCGCCGCGCACGTTCACGTCGCCTTTGTCATGCTGATGCAGCAACAGGGCCGAGCTGACATTAGCGCCCAACGCGACCAGGGCAACCACCAGCATGATCCCCTGCGCCACTGGCTCGGGATGAAGAAGGCGGAGCACGGCCTGGTGGGCGATGAGCACGGTCACCGCGATGAGCGTCACGGCGTTGACCAGCGCGGCCACGACCTCGACGCGCTTGAGGCCGTAGGTGTGTCG
>PMLB01000384.1:4404-4562 GCA_003158735.1 Myxococcales bacterium
GGTGACTCATGGAGACTCCTGGGTATTGGCGCCGATAGCCGAGAATGCCGACGGGGCTTGCCGCAGCAACACTGCCTCAAGAAGAGGCAGCCGGCCAGGCGCGCTTTTCGGCATCTGCGTGGCGCACAAAAAAGGGGTTCATCGCATAGGGGATGAGC
>PMLB01000330.1 GCA_003158735.1 Myxococcales bacterium
TCGGCCAGGCTGCTCTTGCCCACGCCGATGGGACCTTCCACTGCGATGTAGCGTGGCCGGTTCTGTGGCTTCATGGTCACGGGTCCGCGTCCTGACGCCTTATCGCTAGCACAACTTCCGGCCGAGCCGAAGTAACTGCGTTTGTCGATATTCGCCGCGACTACTTCCCCCGCTTGCGCAGCAGCACCAATTTGGAGGCCGGCCGTCGCGCCATCTCGAGATACTCGCCACTCGACAGGGCGCGCCCGGCGGCGTCCGACCCGAAGCCGCCCGTGTTCTCCGCATACAGAATGTACTCGGCCCCGTCGTAGCCGTCGCGCAGGTCGAAGCACTTGCTTCGCGCCGACACGTGCGGATGCTCCTGCTCGCTGACCGCCAGGGCCGCATCCTTGGGCACCATGGCGGCCAACTGGCGCAGGTCCTTCGCCTTCTGTCGCTCCTGGGCCGTGATGGGCCTGAACTCTCCGATGTTGGAAAAGCCCCCCTTGAACTTGCTGCTGGGAGGAGCGGCACCCCAGACGTTGGTAGCCAGCACGGTCGCGAGCGCCATGGCGCAAACAGCTCCCCATTGTTTGGCGCGCGCCGCCTGGCCCTCGCCCATCAGGGCCAAGGCAATGGCCGCGGCCAGGAACAGGAATGGGATGTTGTAGCAAACGTACTGAAAGCTGATCTCGATGGTGGGCGAGTAGCCGGTGGTCAGCAAGGTGAACAGGGCGCCTGGCATGAGGCTGATCCAAAGCAAACGGCGGCGCAGGGGCAGAAAGGCCAAGGGCGCAAGGGTCTGCAGAAAGAAGGTCATCTTCTCCGTGGTGATCAGCGTCTTGAACACGTAGATGGGATTGGTGATGAAGGTCTTCATCACGCCGCCGTAGGAATTCTCGCCCGAAGGGTAGAGCTCCTTGTACATGTCGCTGAACCACCATTGCCCGAAGCGCGGCATGACCACGAACTTGATGACCACGAAGTAGGCAGCCGACAGGACGCACAGCAAGGCGCCCATGCGCGGACGTTCGCCGGCCAAGATGAGATAGGCCCCGATAGCGACGAACCCGATGGGGATGTCCTCGCGGCAGCCCAAGGCCAGCACGAAAAACAGCGAGAACAGCCAGAAGCGCCGCAAATCGAGAAAGTCCACCGCCCACAGGGTGAAAACCGCACCAAAGGGCTGGAAGTGAACGTCGTAGAAATTCGCCTGGTGCATGGGCGCGTAGAACAGATACGCGAACGCCAGCATCCAGGCCATGCTGCGCGGAATGCGCCGGGCCGCGAATCGATATATGGGTATCGCGCCGCTGCCCAACGCCACGGACTGCAGCACGAGAAGCGTCTCTGCGTTCTGGTGCAAAGCATAGAAAGGCAGGAACGCGAACATGGTGAACTCGGCGTGGTTGCTCAGCATCGACCAGTTGCCGCCGGTGCGTTGCACCGCCGTGCAACGAAAGGGATGCCCGTGCAGGGTATTGTAGAACATGTTGTTGTACGCCCCGAGGTCGAACGCCATGGTCGTGAAGTGACGGTGGTTGACGATGGTGTAGACACTCATCCAGACCGCGTAGCCAAGCGCCCCCAGCACCACCAGGATCAGCTCAGGCGACAGCCTGGGCCGCGCCCGATCCAGAAGCCGCGCCCACGCCGCGCCCAGCGCCCGCAACCATCGCGCCACCAGCAGCCGCGCCGACAAGATCTCGGCAACGGACATGCGAAAGCACAACTCCCCCACCAAGGCGACCACGGCGATGGCCGCGATTCGCGGGAACGCGTCCCATTCACCAACCCGCAGAAGCGGATAGGCAAAGGCGAGCAAGATGGCAGGCGAGAGCAGGCGCGCAGTGCGCATCACGCGCGCGGTGCGCGCCTTGGCCCGGCCCCAGGGCCACAGCACCAACCCCAGCAGGATGCCCGCGCCCGCGCCCGCGGCGATCCAGATGAGCATGCGATTCCGCTCGGGCGTGGTGGCGGTGTTTGCGCCCACGAACCCGACAATCCACTTGCGGCGGAGCAACTGAACCACAAAGGCAGCCACCGAGAACCCACACAGGGCGAGCATGAAGAGCGCGCGTGCCAGAGTCCCGAATTCCCGCGGCCCCATGTGCAGAAGCGGGCGGCGTCGCGGCGGCAATACCAGTGCGGGCGGGGTGACCGCGGCTTCCGCCATCAGCTCGATGTCCTCGGCTGACAAGAACTCGAGCGCCGAGACGTCGAGCTCGGGCTCAGAATCTTCGCTCAGGATTGCTCTGTCGCTTGCGCCGTTGGGCGGTGTGTCTTGTTCTCGCATTCAAATGACCGACGCTGCCTCCCCGAGAGACTGCTATGCAACCGTCACTGGAGCAAGATCCGCGTGCCGTCAAAATCGAAGTGGAAGCGCAATTCCTCGAGCCCCACCTCGGCCATGGCCCGGCCCAGCTTTCGGCGATTCTCCGCGTAGAACATGAGAAAGCCGCCGCCCCCGGCCCCTACCAGTTTTCCGCCAATGGCGCCGTTGGCGCGGGCCAGCGCATACCACGCGTCGATCTTAGGGTTCGACATGGCGCCCGATCGGCGCTTCTTGACCTCCCAGTGCTCGTGGAAGATTTCGCCCAGTTCTGAACAGCGTCCCGCCTCCAGCGCACGCTGGCTGCGCAGCCCGAGCTCCTTGACAAAGTGCAGGTTGTCGATCACCGCGGCTTCGTCCTTGCGCGTGCGCGAATCCTGGTCCTGCAGGATAGCGCTGGCGCTACGGTCGAACCCGGTGAAGAAGAGCGCCAGGTTGTCCTCGAGATCGAAAAGCGTCTCGCGGCTCAACTTGAGAGGGGTGACAGCCACCTCGTCATTGCGGTGGAACTGGAAGCAGGTGATCCCGCCGTAGGCCGAGATGTACTGGTCCTGCTTGCCCACCGGCGAAGCCAGGCGGTCGATCTCGATCTCGCAGGCCAGACGAGCGATCTCGCCGGTGTCCAAGGGCTTTTTCTCAAACGCACTGAGCGCTTTGACCAGGGCAGCGGTGAACGCTCCTGACGAGCCCAGCCCGGTACCTGATGGGATGTCGGCGAGGGTGGTGATCT
Organism: Myxococcales bacterium; assembly: GCA_003158735.1. Taxonomy (GTDB): domain Bacteria; phylum Myxococcota_A; class Polyangia; order Fen-1088; family Fen-1088; genus Fen-1137. Next base: position 3,042 of record PMLB01000330.1, read on the forward strand.
CGATCTGCCAGGGATCCGGCGCCATCGAACGCAAGGTCTCGCGCATGATGGGGTGTTGCACGTCGTCTACGCGATCCACGTGTTCCAGGTGGGAGTACTTCAGGAAGATCCCGGGGACAAACGGGCGAATCACCGAAACGTAGACGTACTTGTCGATGGCGGCGGAGATGAGAGCGCCCCCGTGGTTTCGATAGTACGACGGCAGATCCGTGCCCCCACCACCGAGAGTGATTCGCAACGGACTTCTGACGATGATCATGATGGCGATACCTCGTAGATTCGTTCGACCACGCGCAGCGCTGCCATGGCATCGGCAAGCCCCGGCGCGGGTTGCCGCCCCAAGGCCACGTCTTGGTAGAATTCCGCCAGCTCGGCTGCCCAGGAATCGTCACCGCGCGGATAATCCCAGGACACGGTGTCGGGCGGCCCCATCTCCGGCAGCATGCGGTAGTGGGTGAGTCGCTCCACTCCGTAGCTGCCTCCCAGTCCCTGCACTTCCAGCTTCCCGTCGCGACCGAACACCTCGAACGAGAACAGGTTCTTCCACTCGCTGCAACTGCAGTGCATGAAGGCCACCTTCTTCTCCGCAGTTCGCAGCAGCAGGAAGGCGTTGTCATCCACCGGCATGTTCCAGAACCAGCAGCCCGCGAGTCCATCGACCTGAACGAACTCGCCCGCGAACCAGCGGGCCAAGTCGATGAGGTGCATGCCCTGATCGATCAGCTCGCCGCCGCCTGAAACCTCGGGGCGCGCGCGCCATTCCTTGTCGTAGCCCACCCGGCCGCCGTGGCCGTAGCGAGCGCGCAGGTACATCAGCGGCCCCACGGCTCCGTCGACAAACATCTGGTGGGCCTTGTACAGGGCCGGATGGTAGCGATGGTTGAACCCCACGCGCACCAGCACGCCGCGAGCTGACGCCGCCTGCACCACGACCTCGAGCTCGCCCGCGCGACGCGCGGCCGGCTTTTCTACAAGAACATGCTTGCCAGCCTCGACCGCGGCCAGGGTCACAGGCGCCAGCCAGTCGTGGGTGGTCGCGACGACCACTATTTGCACCTCGGGCCGCTTGACCATCTCGCGCCAATCCGCAACCGCCTGCGCACCATGTTCGGCTGCCAGCGCCTGCGCGCGATCGAAGACCGCATCCGAGCAGGCCACCAGTTTGCCTTCGCCGAGGGCGCGCGCGCGCTTGCGCCCGATCAGCCCGCAGCCGACGATGCCCACCTTCATCATTTCGCCCACTCCTGGCCGCGGTCCGCGGGCACGATTCGCCTCAGGGTGTACACGTCTGAAGTTTCGACCTCGCGCATGTGCTCGGGCAGGCGCTGCCACGGATCCCACACCGCGCTCAGCAGCCGGCCCGTCAATCCCGCGCTCTCGTCGCTGGCGAGAAACAGGCAAAGTTCCGCGGCCCGTTGCATAGTCGCCGCGCTGTCTTTCTGCATAGTCTCCAGGGCACGCTGGTAGTCGGCACCCGCACGCGCGGGCCCGGCATTCACCGTCTCGCGCATCATTGAAGTGTTCATAGCTCCCGGAGCCAGGGCGTTCACCCGGATCCGATGCGGCTTGACCTCTGCGGCCAGGGTTTCCGTGAAACGCACCAAAGCGGTCTTGGCGCTGGCATAGGCCGAGAAGTTCTCGCGCGGCCCAGCGGCGCCGCCGCCTGACAGATTGATGATGCTTCCTTTTCCAGTACGGAGCATGGCGGGCACGGCCGCCTGACACAACTGCACGGGCACGAGAAGGTCGAGCTTGATGACCGCTTGCCAGGCCTGCCAGTCGCACTCCCATGTCTTGCCAATGGGCCCTTGCGTAGCGGCGTTGTTCACCAAGATCTCGACGCCGCCCCGACGCTGCATCTGCGCAATCACGCTTTGCAGACCGGATTCGCTGCATAGATCGGCCGCGACCGCATCGAAGACCTGGCCTGGCGCCGACTGGGGTACGAGCGACTCGCGTAGCTTGTCGAGCTCCTGCGCATTGCGAGCCACCACAATCAGATTCGCACCTTCACTCCAAAAGAGGCGGGCGATCTCCAACCCCAGCCCGCGCGTGCCGCCGGTGACCAAAGCCTGTCTTCCACGCAAGCGCATGGCTAGGCTCGCTCCAGCACCCATGGGTTGTCCTGCAAGAACTGCAAGGTGCGCTCGATGCCCTGCTTGATGGTGAGCTTGGGCGCCCAGCCCAGCTTCCGAATCTTGTCACAGTCGAGAAATATGAACGGACTGTCGCCGATCCATCCCCGCTCGCCGCCCGAGTAGCTCAAAGCGGGACGCAAACCCAGATGGCCCGTGATCCAGCCGATCGAGTCGTTGACCTTGCAGAACTCGTCGGTGCCCAGGTTGAACACATCGACCGGACCGCTCGCCTTGTCCATAGCCAGGAGTATCGCGTCCACGCAGTCCTGCACATAGAGATAGGACTTGCGCTGCTGCCCGTTGCCCAGCACGTGCAACTGACCAGGGTGCTCGCGCAGTTGCTTGTAGAAGTCGAAGACATGTCCGTGCGAGTAGCGCTCACCCAGGATCGACACGAACCGAAAAATGCAGCCGCGCATGCCATATCCAGCACAATAGGCGGCAATCAACGCCTCGCCCGCGGCCTTGGACGCCCCGTAGAGCGAGGTCTGCACGGGGAAGGGCGCATCTTCGGGTGTGGGGAATACCTCGGGCTCGCCGTAGACCGACCCGGTCGACGAAAAAGCTATGTGCTTCACGCCACCTTGGCGCATGGCCTCGAGCACGTTCCAGGTCGCAATGGTGTTCTGGTCCAGATCCTTGCGCGGATGCTCGGTTCCAAAGCGCACGTCGGCGTTGGCCGCCAGGTGCATCACCACATCCGCGCCCGCCACGGCCGCAGTCAAACTCTCCAGGTCCAGCACATCCCCGGGCAGTAAGCGGAAGCGCTTGTGGTCCCGCGCCTGCGACAGGAATTCCATCCGGCCCGTCGACAAGTTGTCATAGCCAACCACCTCGTGGCCGTCGGCCAGCAGTCGATCCGCAAGGTTGCTGCCCACGAACCCCGCGCAACCCGTTACAACGTATTTCATCAGAAGTCTCTGCCGTCCTGCGGTCCAGCCTGGCCCAGTCGCGGCGCCGACTCGGACAACCCGAGCGATTCCTCGACGATGAACTTGGGCCGCCGCTTGGCCTCGTCATAGATGCGGCCGATATACGCGCCCAGCACGCCCATGCTCATGAGCTGAACCCCGCCCAAGAACAGCATGAGAATGCAGGTGGTGGCCAGACCCTGGGCAAACATGTAGAGGCCTTTGGCCTTGAGGTATGCCACCACAGGCACGGCCAGCAGGGCCAGCGTAGCCATGGCCAAGCCGGCCACCACCATCAGGCTGAGCAACGCATCTGAAAAGGCGATGATTCCGTTGAACCCGATGCGCAGACTGCCGGTGAGCCGATTGTACTTGCCCTGCCCGCCCACGCGCGCCGCGCGCTCAAAGGGCAGCAAAATCGTCTTGAATCCGACGATGCTGGTCAGTCCGCGCAAGAAGCCGTGGCTTTCCCTGAGCTTGACGAGTTCCTCGACCACACGCCGGTCCATCAGGCGAAAATCCCCGGTGTTGCGCGGGATGGGCACCGTGGACATGCGATTGATGGCCCAGTAGCCGGTGTGCGCGATGATGCGCTTGATGATGGTCTCGCCCTGGCGCGAGCGGCGTTGCGGAACCACCACCTTGTAGCCCTCGCGCCACAGCCGGACCATGTCCCCGATGAGCCGCGGCGGATCCTGCAGGTCGCAGTCGATAACGACCACCGCCTGGCCAGTGGAGTACGCCAGGCCGCCCAGGGTCGAGGCGGGCTGGCCAAAGCGGCGCGAAAACAGCAGCAACTTGATCCGGGGATCGCGCGCGTGCTCCTGCCGTATCAGATCGATGGTGCCGTCGGTGCAGGGATCGGCGGCAAAGATGATCTCGTAGTCCTGCGTCACCGGCAACAAGGCTGCGCGGATGGTTTCCAAGAATCGCGGCAGCGTTTGCTGCTCGTTGTAGACGGGCACCACGATGGAAAGAAGGCAGGGCATGGAGGGCTCAGGGCTGGCCTGCGATGATAGGGGGCGAGCGCTCCACCGGTCAATCGCCGAGTGCGCATCCCATGGCCCGCGGCAAGCGGAGCGAACTGGCCGTGGCGCTGTGACCGTGCTCACACAGCCACCTCCTTCGGGGCTTCGGGGACCTGCGCAAACCTGGCGACAAGCCGGGGGGACTTCGCGTAATCTCCTGGCCATGACCAAGCACAACACCTATTTCGACGGCAAAGTCCAAAGTCTCGGCTTCGAGCGCAACGGGCGCCGCGCCACCGCGGGCGTGGTGCAAGCAGGCGAATTCCACTTCGACACCGGCGGCGCCGAACGGATGATGGTGGTCAGCGGCGAACTCGTCGCGCGTCTGCCGGGCGGCGAATGGAAGCACTACCCGGTGGGCACGGCCTTCGAGATCCCGGCCAAGACCGGCTTCGACATTCGCGCGGATCAGCCGGCCGCGTACATTTGCGAATTCATCTAACCTCGGCAGAAGAAAGACCACCCTGAGCCGCGGGCCTCTTAGCAGAGGCAAGAAATGAAAGCCGACATGCTGAGTTGTCCACTCTGCGGAGGTTCCAGTTCCGAAATAGGAACCAAGCAGGGCCAATGGCGCAAGAAGGACTACACCTATCGCCGTTGCGGGGATTGTTCTCTTGCCTTTGTGGAGAATCCCGATTGCGACTTTTCTGAAATCTATGACGACGACTACTATGCGGGAAACGGCGCCGATCCCCTGATCGACTACTGTTTTGAAGCAAAGGATCCGAAACGCAGCATTCGAGAGTACGAGTGGCACGGGATCGTGGAGATCATCCGCTCCCTGACGGACCTCGACCCGAAGACCCGATGGCTCGATTTCGGATGCGGCAACGGCGAGCTGGTCCGCTATGTCCGAGAAAACGTCGGCTGTGAAATCAAGGGATTTGAAGAAGGTGCCATCGCCCGAAGCGCGGTCAAGAAAGGGATTCCCGTGCTGGGCCGTGAGGAACTCGCGCGGCTCGGTTGGCAGTTCGACGTCGTCACCGCACTCGACGTGCTGGAACATGTGCCGCACCCTGCCGAAACGCTGGGCGAAGTGTTCCGTTTGCTCAAGAACCCCGGCATTTTCTTCTACACGACGGGGAACGCTCAGCCCTTCCGCAACCGGATCCTCAAGTGGAGCTACACGCGCCCGGAAATTCATATCAGTCTCTACGAGCCGGAGACCATGCGCCGTGGATTGGTGCAGGCCGGATTTGACGTCTCCTGGCCAGGGTACTTGCCAGGATACAGCTCCGTCTATCGCCACAAGATCCTGAAAAACCTGTCTGTCAGGAGAAGGCGCACATTGTTTGACCTTGTGCCTTGGCGGTTCCTGGGCCGGTTGGTTGATTGGAAGTTGGGACTATCACGATTTCCTGTCGGATTGAAACGACACGACTGATGGCTCTGCAACGGCCTGTCCGCAGCGCTTTTCATGCGGGCGACGAGCGACGGTGTCACGCATGGCCGGCAAATCGCCGTGCCAGGCCCCGCTGCCCCGCAGCGAGAGAATCTGCCTTGCTTGCATCCGTCGCACAAAGTCCTCCAGCGCGAGTCCCACGGTGCGCGAATAGGTCTTCTGCCCGGCCAGCCTGGTCGCCTGCCCCAGCAAGCGCTCATCAAGCACAAGATTTGTGCGTTTCATACACACGGTATGTCGGCCCCCAACGGCCAAGGTCAAGCCGCCGTTGGGGCGGCCGTGATGAATCCCGACCGCGCGGGATCCGTGCTACGTTCCCACTCTTGGCAGCTCGGCCGCGATCTGGCGTGCGATATTCACGACCTTGCCACCGTCCTCGGCCCCGCTTGCGATACGCTCCAGCGCGATTTCCAGCCGGTCGAGATCGCGACCGTCGAAGCTTCTGCGCGCGTACTCTTGTTCGCGCCAGGTGCGCAAGTTGGCCAGATGAAGCTCGGCCATAGCCGGCGCTGGCTTTTTGAGTGGACGACTCTCGCTGTGCACGAGGCGCCACGGCGTCCCAGCAAAGCACGCCTCGAGCTCGGTGCCCACGTTGAGGGCTTGACCGTGGTGGGCCTGAAGCTCGCCGACGAGATCGTAGTACCGTCGCAGCGAAGGATGTGATGCTTCCAGCCGCTCAGTTTCGTGGACCAGCAAGCGTGCGCCCGGCGCAGCAACGCTGGCCCAAGCTGCGAGCACGACGTCGAGGTGTCGCAGATGCGTCAGCAGGAAACGGCAGAACAGAAGATCGGGTGCGCCTGGCGGAAACGGCACGCTGGTAATGTCATGCACCGCGAATTCGATCGCTCCGCCGTGGTTGCGCCTGGCTTCGGCCACGAAACGCTCCGAGGCATCGAGCCCCACTGTTCGGCAGGGATGGAGCACGTCGCGGACCAGCGCGGTGCTCCAGCCCGGGCCGCACCCCAAATCGACCGCGAGTCGAGCCGAGCGCGTGCCACGTCGTTCGAGAAGCTCGCGCGTCTCTGGTTCGTAGAGACGCGCGAGCCGGCGCAGGCGTTGGCTCGCGCGATCGTTGTCGCCGAACGTGTAGTTGTGTCTGCTGGTCACACCGTATCTCTGGTCGAAGCCGCACGCCGGTACAGTCCTGGCGTGACCCCCACAATTCGCTTGAAGTGCCGACACAGGTGACTCTGGTCCGCAAAGCCAACCTCCGCTGCGACCGCAGCCGGCGAAAGGCCAGCGCGCAAGCACGCCTGTGCCCGCCGCACGCGCTCCTGAATCAGCCACGCGTGCGGTGGCAGCGCGTAGGCGCGAGCGAAGCCACGCACCAGGGTGAACGGATCGAGCCCGACCATCGCCGCAAGCTGGCCGAGGCCCAGTTTCGCTGACGAGCAAGCCGCAAGGATGTCGCGCGCTCGCGCCAACGCAGAGGTGGGCGCAGGCTTCCCTCGCACCAGCACGGACGCAGTCGCGTGACGAACCAACACATGGGACAGCAGGGCGAGAAGGCGAGTCTCACGCGCCATGCGCGGGGCTGCTGCCGCCTCGGCCTCGAAGACCGCGCGGAGCAACCCGGCTGCCTCTGTATCCTCGAGGACCGGTGGCAAGACCAACGTTCCAGACGGGCGCTTGCCGGCAACCGCCTCGGCCGTGCTTGTCACGAGCTCGAGCGAAGGGTAGAGGCACCAATACGCAAAACCGTGATGGTCCGCCGGTTCGACGGAGTGGGCCTCGTCCGGCGTCACGGTACACAGCGTACCGGCCGGGGCCGTGTGGAAAGCGCCGCGGTAGCGAAAACGATTCGCGCCTGCCCGCACCACGCCGATGGCATAGGTGGGATGGGAATGGCGGGGAAAATTCGGGCGATGGTGGACCGCCTCGATGAGCTCGAGGCCGCCGAGATCGCGGGCGATGCGAACGCTAGCCGTGCCGTCCATCGCGGCCATTTTACCAGCCGCGGCCCGCACGTCTTGGACGATCTTGCAGGGAGGCGCCCGCAGCAGAAACGTTCAAGACGGCCCGCTTGGTGCAGAGCAGATTGCACGCATGGCTCACGACTACGTTCATGGATACTCCGAGCGAGAACAGATCCGTCTCTTCGACCAGGCAAGCACGCTGACCGCGCTGCTCCACGATGATACCCGCTACCCCGGCGGCAGCTTGGTACTCGAGGCCGGTTGTGGCATCGGTGCGCAGACCGTCATCTTGGCGCGCAACAGCCCGCAAGCGAGATTTGCCAGCATCGACGTTTCAGCCGAATCGCTGGCGCACGCCGAGGCTCGTGTCCGTCGTGCTGGTATCGACAATGTCGTATTTCACGAGGCGGACATCTTCGATCTACCGTTTCCGCGCCAAAGCTTCGACCATGTCTTCGTCTGCTTCGTGCTCGAGCACCTCGACGATCCAGGCCGCGCGCTTTCGAGCCTTGGTTCATGCCTCAAGCCTGGCGGGACCCTCACCGTTATCGAAGGCGATCATGGGTCTGCGTGTTTTCACCCAGACGGCGTAAACGCCCGGCGAGCCATCGCGTGCCTCGTCGAGCTACAATCACGAACCGGTGGCGACGCGCTCATTGGACGTAGGCTCTACCCTCTCTTGTGCCAAGGTGGCTTTTCGAAAGTCCTCGTGTCGCCGCGAATGGTCTATGCCGATGCGAGTCGCCCGGAGCTCGTTCGTGGGTTCACGCGGGACACCTTCATCGCGATGGTCGAGGGCGTTCGCGCTCCCGCGCTCGCGCTCGGCCTGATGGAGACAGGCGATTGGGACAAGGGCATCGAGGAGCTCCGCCGCACCACCGCCGACGATGGCGTGTTCTGCTACACCTTCTTCAAGGCAGTGGGCACGGCCGTGTGACCGCAAGGCACTGCTCGGCTCCGTTCCGAAGAGGGGCTGGGGGGTGAGGTTGCAATTCTCCGGTCGTCGCTGTTGCCCATGCCTTCCCTTTCCAGTCTTTGGTGGCCTGCTGCACGCAATCGAGCATTCCCTGGCGAAAGACGAAGAACAAGAGGCCGTCAGTGTGCCACCCGGTGGCCGGTACGCGCGCTTGCTGGCTCTGGCCGGCACTGTGCATTCTGACCACACCGACGTCCCCGGCGACAAGTACAAACACCTGGCCGAGATCTACGCCGACAACCACGAGACGCGCCGGTGAAACATGTTTTCGTCGACAGCAGCGCGTTCTTCGGCATGTTCGTGCCCGAAGACGCCCACCATCAGCGCGCGCTTCTGAATATGTGACTGGCACCATACTCGCGGGCCGCAGCTTGGGATGTGGCGAGCTCCATCGGCTCAACTCGCCGCAACTCATGCATCGGTATCCCGTTCGCTTGCACTCCCCAGCGCCGCCGCGACTGCGTCGAGCAGAAACGCTACGTGTGCCTGGTAGGCTTCGTCTGAAGCTAGATTCCACGCCTCGGGTGGCACTGTATGCAGAGCCGCCAGCGTCTGAGGGCTGAGACCCGTCATCGATTCCGCACTCGGCTCGGGCACATCGGCGAAGAACAGCGGCCGACCTGCGGCCAGAAGGAAGCCGTTCAAAGCGACGAAGAAGGAGGTCGTCGCGCGTGCACCTTCTAGGGGATCGAACCCTGCTCTACCCATCACGTCGAAAATGCCGGCGTACCAGTCGAGAAGCAGTGGTCGTGCCTGGGCCCTGGTCGCGACAAGCGAGAATGCACCGGGATGCCCCTTCGCAAGGCTCAACCACGCAGCGGCGGCCGAAGACAGACATGCACGCCATCCGTCGCCGAGGTCTAGCGGGGGCAGGACGCGGGCAAGCTCGTCCACCATGGCGTCGAGCAGCGCCGCCTTGGACGGAACGTGGTGATACAGGGACATCGCTTCGATGCCGAGCCGGGACGCCAGCTTCCGCATGCTCAGCGCCTGGAGCCCCTCGTCGTCGGCAAGCGCGATCGCGGCTCCCGCGATTCGCCCCACCGTTACTGGCCGCATCGCTGGTCGAGGGCGCTTCTTCATGCTTTACACCTTACACCGTAAGGTATATCTTGGCAATGCACCTTACGGCGTAAGTCTAGGATGGAGAAACCACCATGTCGCTGCATAAATGGATCGATACCCTGCGGTGTCCAGAGCACGAGGCCTCGGTGACGGAGGATCCCGACGGCCTTCGCTGTGGCGACGGCCACCTGGTGCCCGTTGTTGAAGGGATCCTCCGCTTCGTCCAGGACGGTCCGGCCGGGCGCGATGAACGGTGGTCGCGGTTCTACGATCTCTGGGCCCCGGTCTACGACGTCAACGAGCGGGTGGGCTGTCGACTTCTATTTGGGCTTGATGTGGTCGCGGAACGCGAACGTATCGTCCACCATCTGGGCATCCGGGCCGGAATTCGTCTGCTCGAGATTTCTCCCGGCCCCGGCGTCTACCAAGCCCTTCTTACGAATGCGCTGGGACCTCACGGTCGCCTGGCCGAGCTGGACCTTTCCCTTGGGATGCTGAGGGAGTGCTCAAGACGAGCGAGACGGGCGGGGGCTGATCCGCTCCTCGTTCAAGCGAACGCCGCGCGTCTACCCTTTGCCGACGAGACCTTCGACGTCGTCTTTCATTTCGGCGGCGTGAATCTGTTCAGCCATCCCGATCAGGCGCTCGCTGAAATGGTGAGAGTCACCAAGAGGGGCGGCCGGGTGGCGTGGGGCGACGAGGGCTTCGGGGCGAACGCGCCAGGGGGCTGGAGGCGTTCGTTGCTCAGGCGGATAAACCCTGGATTTGACAAGGCGCGCCCGGCAGTGCCCCGCGGCATCCAGGTCGATGCAGAGCTTGAGGTGATGGGCGGATGCGCTTGGTTGGTGGTGGCGCGGAGAACTGAAGGTGGAAGCAGCCACGAAATGAGCTCGTGAAGACGTCGATCGTCGGAAACGACGTGGTCGGGACTCTCTACGGTTGGGCGCTGCCTACTGGGCTATGCCGACGCGGGAGGAACGATTCGAGACGGGCTCTGTAATGAGCTGTTTATCTCCCCCCACAACCACTCTCCAGGGGTAATCTCTTGAAGGGGAAGAAGGCCGCCCGAACGAGTCAATCCGGCAACCCACCCCATCCCCACCCTCGCCACAATGCATTGCACGGGAGTCTGTCTATGAAAAGAGCCTCTCTCACCAGAGTCTTCGCTGGCGTTTTCACTCTCGCCGCTTTTTCACTGCTGGGCTGCAGCTCCGACAGCTCCCCGGCCCATTCTGGTTCTGCAGGAACCTCCGGGGGCACGGTCACGGGCTCGGGTGGCGTGGGCGCTGGCGGCACCACGACGAGTCCGCCTAGCTCAGGGGGTACCCTGCCGAGCGGCGGTACACTTGCACCTGGTGGGCAGCCACAAGCCGGCTCGTTTTCTCAGGGCGGATCAGCCGCCGCCGGCACCGTGACCAGCGCGGCCGGCCAGCCAGCCCCTGGTGGCAGCTCCTCGGGCGGCCGCGCGAGCGGCGGGACTTCCGCCGGCGGAAGCGCGACCGGCGGCACCTTGGCAGGCGGCACCTTGGCGGGCGGCACCGTGGCAGGCGACACCTTGTCAGGCGGTAGCAAGACAGGCGGCACTGTGGCGGGTAGCAGCGCCACGGGTGGAAGCATTGCCAGTGGTAGCGTGGCAGGGGGCAGCG